>NZ_RWIO01000037.1:0-20748 GCF_009764655.1 Pseudomonas sp. PB105 | reverse complement strand
TCACCTCTGTCTACTCACAGGTGAAAGGATGCCAAGGGATTTTATGCGAAGCGGTGTGCCGGATGCGCACACCACGACTCGCCAGCGGCTGACCAGCCTGCTGGACCTGCCCAAACTTTATCGAACCGTTGACGCCGACCCGGCCATTGTCGGGGCAGGTCTGGTGCATATCGGCAGTGATTATCAGGTGACTGTGCTACGTGAGTTTGTACCGCTGTGCAGTATCAAACCCAAGCGGGTGATTCTGCGGGAGGTCACAGGACCGATGATGGCTGCCGATGATTATGCGCAATGGGTGGCAAACTCGCCGCGCGAGTCGCATCTATGGGCACTCCCCAAGCGCTTCAGCAATGCCCAATTACGTCAGGACCTCCTCACTCAGTTAGCCGATCAAGTGGGCGCCGCTCTGGCGGTCACTGGCAGTGGCCTGTCCGGAAACGTCAATTCTCTCGTAATTGGGATTTATGAGGAGTTCGGCAGCCATGAGCAATGACGTTATCAGCGCCCAGGATCCCCGAACTTTACGTTATTACACCCGACGTTTTGCGTTCACGGTGGGTATGGGGGTATCAATGAGCCTCGTCAGTACTTCCGGCAACTTGTCACATAGCCTGTCGTATTACGCCCGAATATATTACCTGCCAAGCGAATATGCGGTTTTGGCGGCTCTTGTATTACTACTGGTCATCTGCATTGGGATGGCGCTGGTGGCGGCGGGGTTCCGTTTTGGCCCTGTCCTACTGGTGGGCGTCGCAGCGTTGAACGCTATGCTTGCGGCCGACTACCTGGGTAACCAACGAGTGACGATGTTTGCAGTGTTTCCTTTATTTCAAGCGCTGTTCTGGTTGTTCCTACTCCACACAAGAAACCACCGCCGCTACGTCAGTATGTTGCGGGTCAGGCGTCGACGAAAAATCAGAGCCTAAGTCCTCATCTGAGACAAAGCCCGATCTGCCTATCAACAAAAAACGAATGTGGGAGCTTGCCAGCTCCCACAATTTAGTTTCGTGTCTGGTCAACGATCACCGTGCACGTAATCCCCGCCGCCAACAACACTCCGTCTGGCACTTCATCGATATGAATCCGCACCGGCACGCGCTGGGCCAGCCTCACCCAGTTGAAGGTCGGGTTCACATCGGCAATTAGCTCGCGGCTCTCGGGGTTGTCGCGGTCGTAGATACCACGCGAGATGCTTTCTACATGCCCCTTCAACGTTTCGCCGCTCATCAATTGCATATCGGCTTTGTCACCGACTTTCACATGGGGCAGCTTGGTTTCTTCAAAGAAACCGTACACCCAGAACGAGTTCATATCGACCACGGCCATCTTGGCTTCGCCGATGCGCGCGTAGTCGCCGCGATGCACGTTGAGGTTGGTGACGTAGCCATCCACGGCCGCCACTACCTGGGTGCGTTTCAGGTTGAGTTCGGCGGCTTCCAGCTGTGCCAGCGCGTGTTGGTAGTCGGCCAGGGCCGAGTCGGCGATGTTGCTCGCGTCGTCGCGGTTTTCCCTGGAGATCACCAGGGCGTCGAGGTCGGCACGGCGATGCGCGTTGACCTTGCGCATTTCCCAGGTGGCTTTGCGCGAAGCCACCAGCGACTGCGCCTGCTTGACCGCAATGCGGTAGTGCTCGGGGTCGATCTGCATCAGCAGGTCGCCCTTTTTCACCAACTGGTTGTCGCGCACCGGCACGTCGACCACTTCGCCGGTCACGTCGGCGGCTACGTTGATGATGTCGGCGCGCACACGGCCATCGCGGGTCCATGGGGTTTGCATGTAGTGCACCCACAATGTGCGGCCTATCCAGATCGCCAAGGCCAGTACCAGCAAGGTGGCGAGCAGGCTGAAAAACTTTTTCATCGGGGCATTCTCAACGGTAGACGGTCAGCGCCAGGGCGCCGAACAGGCAAACGAACAGGCTCAGGCGCAGCAACGCCGGGTGCCAGAAAAAGCGGTACAGGTCGAAGCCGGCCAGAAAGCGGTCCAGCGCCCAGGCAAGCGCCGCCGCGATCAGGAACATCAGGGTCATGGTCGGCATATAGATGCCGTGGAATGCGATTTCACGGGGCATTCGGGGTTCCTTTGAGAGCCGCCAGCGGTGACTGCGGGTCGAGCAACGAGGTCCGGATAAAGTGCAGGTAGCTTTTCACCCGGCGCAGGGCCGAAGTGTCGAAGTGCGGGGCGAAGGGCTCGTCGGTGGCCTGTACGCGGCTGATCGCATGGTCGACGGCAATGAGGCCGCGTTCCAGGTTGCTCGCGCTGGGCTGCAGGAACAGCCGTACCAGCGAGCGCCCCATCACGCGGATCGCCTGGCGCCATGGCTGGGATTCGGCATACGCCGGGTGTACCGGCAGGATCGCCTGTTCCTTGCGCAACTCAATGATCGCGTGGCCGACTTCCAGCACCACGAACATCCAGCGCAGCAGATCGCGCTGCACCTGCGGCTGTCCGACGGCGAGGCCGTAGGCCTGGTGCAACAGGTCACGGGTGCGGCTTTCAAAACTCGACGCCAAGCCCTTGAGTTTGCCGCTGATGGCGTACACCACTTGTTCGCGCAGGTCCTGCTCCAGGCGCCGCCACAGCCAGCGGCTGTTGGGCGGCAGGATGATCGCACCGGCGGCGGCGCACACCAGCATGCCGAGGATCATGGCGATGTAGTCGTTGATAAAGGTGTACGGGTTGTAGACCGTGAGGTTGTCCGGCACCGAGCCGGTGCTGAAGAAGATCAACAGGCCCACGCCAACGCCTGCGTATTGCGGGCGTGAGGCGAGGAAAGCACCGAAGATGATCACCGGCGCGAGCATCACGCACAGCAGCGGGAAGCCGTCGATCCAGGGGAACACGAAGAACATTTCGACAAACCCCACCAACGCCCCGATCAACGTGCCGCAGGCCATCTGGAACGCCATGCGTTTCGGGTTGGGCGTGGCGGCGGACAAGCCGACGGTGGCGGCCGCGATCAGGGTCATGGTGGCGCCGCTGGGCCAGGCGGTTGCCACCCAATAACTGCCCAGCACAATCAGGATGAATGACGCGCGAATCCCCGAAGCGGCGCAGGCCAGCCAGTTGGTCTTCGGCGTATAGGCTTCGTCCCAGTCTTCCCGTGCGTGGCTGTGATCGGCGAGGGAGGCGTGGGTTTGCGCATAGTTGTGCAAGTCGTCGACGAAGCGGTAAAGCAGCTCGTAGGCGGTGTGGAAATCCAGTTGTTCGGCTTCAGTCGGGTCGCCTTCCTGAAAGGCCGTGCGCAGGCTGCGCACCTTGGCCGGCAGGCTGTCTTTATAAATGCTCAGTTGGTTGACCAGCCGTGCAGCGTCGGGGCTGGTGAGAGCGCGGCCGGAGAACCCATCGAGTACTTCGGCAAGGTCTTGCAGGCCGGGCTTGATCGCCGCCGCCACATGATCCGCAGCATCCGTGCGCAGCCGTTCCAGCAACTGGTGCAAGGCGTTGAAGCGCGTGGTGATGCTCATGAATTCGCTGTTGAGGCGACTGAGCCGACCGTTGCGTCGGCGCATATGCGGGTCTTCGAACACGGTGACGCTGCGCAGCCCTTCCAGGCCAACGGCTTCGGCGATGAAGCGCACGTTACTGGCCTCGAAGCCGTCACGCTGGCTGCGCCCGCGCAGGCCATCGGTGACGAACAGCGCGAACACGCCAAAGCGCTGATACAACGCATTACGCATGGCAGCGCTGGCGGTCTGCGGCAAAATCGCGGCGCTGACCAGGGTGGAACAGATGATCCCCAGGGAAATTTCCAGCACCCGCCATACCGCCGCCATAAAAGCGCCGTCCGGATGGGCCAGCGCCGGCAAGCCGACCATCGCCGCCGTGTAGCCGGCCAGCACAAAGCCATAGGCGCGAAAGTTACGGTTGCGCGTCGCCCCGGCCGTGCAGATGCCGACCCAGATCGCCAGGGCGCCGAGAAACAGTTCGGTGTTTTGCGCAAACAAGGCGATCAGCAACACCATGACCGCCGAGCCCGTCAGGGTGCCGAGGAAGCGGTAAAAGCTCTTGGCGAACACCTGGCCGCTCTGCGGCTGCATCACGATAAACACTGTGATCATGGCGGTGCGCGGTTGCGGCAGTTCCAGGCGCATGGCCAGCCACAGGGTGAGAAACGCCGCAATCAACACCTTGAAGATATACACCCAGGTCACGCCGTCGCTGCGTGCCCAGTCGAAAAAGCCACGGCGCCACTCAAGGGAGTGCAGCCAGCGCAGCGGTGCAGGCAAGGGAGTCATCACAACCTACTCAGTGATCGAATACGGCAAGGGCCGCCGGGGTTTTGCTCGGGAGGGTCTTGGCGTTTTGCGGTGCGTCCTGGCCTGCTTCAAGGCCGCCGCCCAAGGCGGTCACCAGTTCGGCATGGGCGCTCAGGCGCGCCGCCTGGACTTGCTGCTCGATCTGTTGCTGGCGCAACAGCAACGTCTGGGCGTTGAGCACAGTGAGGTAATCGGTAAGGCCGCGCTGGTAGGCGATCATCGCGATGTCATAGGTTTTCTGCGCCGAGGCCACCGATTGCGCGGCGAAGCCTTGTTGCTTGTCCAGGGATTCGCGGCGGATCAACTGGTCGCTGATGCCCTTGAGCGCAGTGACCAGCGTCTGGTTGTAGCGCGCCACGGCGATGTCGTAACCAGCGCTGGCCTCGCCCAGCTCGGCACGCAAGCGGCCGCCGTCGAAGATCGGCAAGGTGATCGCCGGGCCGACGTTGTAATTGAATTTCTTGCCCGCCAGAAACGCCAGCATGCCGCCGCCGGTGGCCATGTAGCCGAGGCTGCCGACCAGATCGACGTTGGGGTAGAAGCCGGCGTGCGCCACGTCGATGCCCCGCGCCTGGGCCGCCACTTGCCAGCGGCTGGCAACTACATCCGGGCGCTGGCCGAGCAATTGCGCGGGCAACGCGGATGGCAGCTTAAGCGGCGCGGCGAGGGACAGGCTTGGGCGTTGCAACTGCGCGCCCTCCCCCGGACCTTTGCCCGCCAACGCCGCCAACTGGTTACGGCTCAGAGCGATTTCCTCGTCGAGGGCGTCCAGTTGACGATGGGTTTCAGGCAGCGGGGTTTCGGCCTGGCTCACATCGAAATGCGTGCCGATACCGGCGTTCAAGCGTTTGTTGGCCAGGTCAAGAATCTGCTCTTGCTGGGCCAACGTGGCGGCGGCGATATCGCGGTTGGCGTAATGCAACGACAGCTGGATATAGGCGCGCACCACGTTGTTCTGCAGTTCAAGTTGGGCCTGGCGTGCTTCGGCGGCGCTCATGTGGGCCAGGTCGACGGCGCGCTCGGTGGCATTGCTTTCGCGGCCCCACAGGTCGAGGGCGTAGCTCAGGCCCAAGGACGCATTGTTGTCCCAGGTGTTGGCACCGCTCAATTCGCCAGGGCCGTAGAACTGATCCTTGGGCCAGTTGTGACGCTTGAGGCTAGTGTCGCTATTGATCTGCAACGACTCAGCCGACTCGGCAACCCCGGCCATGGCCCGCGCTTCACGCACCCGCGCGGCGGCCATGGCCATGCTCGGGCTGCTTTGCGTGGCGAGTTCGACCCAGTGATTGAGCTGCGGGTCGCCGTAGGCTTGCCACCATTGTGCGGTGGGCCAGTGGGCGTCCTGGGCGGCGCTCTGGATCGCTTCATCGGTGGCCAGGGCATTGGCGCTCAAGGCGTGGCCTTGGGGAGCGATTCCTCCGGTTCCGATGCAGCCGCTGATTGCTAACGATAAGGCCCAAACACTGAGAGTCTTAAGCTCTCTGCTGATGCGACGCGGCACGGCAAGCGAATTCCTGAGGTGGTAAAGCGCGAAGGTGGCGCAATTCTAGGCGGCGGGAGGAATGGCGATAAGCGGGCATTCCTGTGAATCTTTGTTACCGTTCGGGCGATAATCCACGCGGCTGCGCACATTGTTCGGATATTGAAGCGATGGCCTCAGCACTCGCCCTACATCACGCGGCACCGAGGGGTATCACACTAGGGAGCATCACCGCCTCTGGAGCACACGATGCTGACGGTCCCCGGCATATTGAACCCGCAAGGTCGGGTACACACGCCAGCGCAAGAAACTGTCGACGCGTTGCGCAGGCAGTTGCACATAGCGCCCAAACCTCTGCGCCCCGACATGCTGCCTCTGCAACGGGATGTACGCTGGATCGCCGACACGGTGCTGGAGAAGCTCGTACTGCTTGCGGGCTATCATCGCGATCAATCAGCAATAGAAGCGCTGCACTACACGCTGACCCACAGCGCACCGAGGTTAGAGGTGTCGACGCAGGAGCTTGCAGGTTTCTACGCGTTTTTCAAAAAAGCCGAGCGCTTGCTTGACCGGCATCGCAGCCATGAAAATCCGCAGATCGAGGCAGACCATACGCTGTGTCGCGCCCTAAAATGGCAATTCCGTGCGGCGGCCGGTGAGGAGCGACACCAGCGCCTGACCCAGCGGTTGCTGCCTTCTCTTGCCTACATTCGCGCCGGGGGCGAACGCATCAACCACCGTCATATTGGCTACAACGTGGCGCTGGATCCGGCGCGACAACTCCAGGCCGGACCGCAACTGGCAGCTGACTCCCGCCTGCAAATCACTGACGATCAGCACCTCAAGAGCACGCGGGTGATTGCCCTGCAGGGCACGTTCAAATCAACGCTGGCTACCATGACTAAAGCTCAGACCCGCCAGCAAATCGCCCTTGGGCATGTTTCGTCCCGCACGTACGCGAACCTGGAGCACTACGCCGACGCCCGCAGCCATTCTGTCCGTACCTCCTTGAGCGAAAGCATCGGTCAAACGGCCCGGCACCTGAGCAGCATCGTGAGTGACCATTACAATCTGCCAAGGGACAGGGCTTACTCTGCCCTGAGCCAACCGTATCTCAGGCAAGCGCTGGCCAGTGCCGGCCTGCCAGACGTTGAACTGCCCTGCCTACAGAACACACCTGCACCGGTCATGACCGAAACAGGCATCGCATTCAGTGCTCGCAGTAAAGTGGCGGCTGATTTTTTCAGCTTCCTGAAGCTGAACAGCGCCCTGTCGCTGACATTACACCGCACCCACCAACACAAAACCTTGGACATTCTCGGCCTGCACGAAACAGCGCCGGCAATGGCCTTGCAACAACTGGCGGCGCTGACGCACCACGGCGATACCCCGGCAAGGCTGCTGGACGACATGAAAAACCACGTTACGTCCAACAGCTACCAATTCACCCAACACGCCAGCACCTGCGCGCTGGCATCCGAGCTGAATGCCAGCCTGCATGCGAGCAACAGACAAGCGCGAGCCTTGATGGAGCGCTATGTGCTGCTTCAGACACACTCGCGCATCGATCCCGATGTGGATAAGCACCTACGCGAAGTCATACATCAGAACCGGGCGCTGCTTCGGCCCGAGGCGTTGAAAGTGTACAAGCTGACAACCCAGGCCCAGATACTCAGTGGCTACGTATCTGCCACGGCCTCGTCGCAGGCCGAGGGCGGCAAAGGGGTGACGATCGCATACAGTCATCGAAAGCTGGACGACCCCCACCTGAGTGGCGATTACCTGGAGATCGATATCGCTGCGCTCAAGTCCATGAACGTTGTGAAAGGAGTCCTGCGAAACGTCTTGGCGGCCCTGGGAAACCAGGCGTTCGATTGGGAAAACCTTATCCGCTCGATCACCGAATCACTGCTCATGCCCAATAAGTCGCCGTCCACCCATATATTGGTCAAGATCAAACATGGAGAGCCGGTGGTGCTGCTCACGCGCTACACGGTGAACAAATCCCGCGACTTGGCGCTTCCAGAGAGGCTTGAGCACTTAAGCGGTGTTGAAGCGCAGTCCCTGCGCACACGCCAGACCCTAGTCCGGGAACAATTGGGCAGCGAGTCGCTGGATCACCTGCTGCCAATCGCCCGCCGCTACCTGGGCGCCCCTGGGCAACGATCGGGTTGGGATGATTACGTACAGCGGCATGCCAATGACCTGCATGGGTTACTCGACACCATCGCCCGACAGGCACACGGTACGGTGTTGAGCGCAGAACTGGATGCGCTCAAGCGCGTCAGCCCGGCACTGACCCAGGCGGTCGAAACCCTGACGCAACATGCACAGACCGCCTTGCAAGCACCTACCGCTGAAAACCGCAGCCAGGCGCGGGAGGCATTCAATCATCTGGTGGTGGAATACCTGCCGCACTATGAGGCGAACGTCTGTAAGGCCTGGACCTTGTCTTGAGCCATGGAGGCTTATGCCCAGGAAGAGCAGTGGCCAGCGGATACACACCTGCGCGCAACTTCATGTCACAATTTGCCATCTCCCCTGAGAACACTCCATGGACACCTTGCAAAACATGCGCGCCTTCAGTTGTGTGGCCGAAGCGGGTAGCTTCACCGCCGCCGCAGCGCAACTGGACACCACCACGGCCAACGTCTCGCGCGCGGTCTCCAATCTGGAGGCCCATCTGCAAACCCGCCTACTCAACCGCACCACCCGGCGCATTGCCCTCACCGAAGCCGGCAAACGCTACCTGCTGCGCTGCGAGCAGATCCTCGCCTATGTCGAAGAAGCCGAGGCCGAAGCCAGCGACGCCCACGCACGCCCCGCCGGGCAATTGAAAGTGCACACCATGACCGGGATTGGCCAGCATTTCGTCATCGACGCGATCGCCCGCTACCGCCGCACCCACCCGGACGTAACCTTCGACCTGACCCTGGCCAACCGCGTGCCGGACCTGCTCGACGAAGGCTACGACGTGTCCATCGTACTGGCCAGTGAGCTGCCGGACTCGGGGTTTGTGTCCCAACGCCTGGGCATCACCTACAGCATCGCCTGCGCCTCGCCGGATTACGTCAAGGCCAAGGGCTGTGCCCACCGCCCCCATGATCTGCTAAACCACGCCTGCCTGCGCCTGGTCAGCCCGGTGATTCAGTTGGACAAGTGGACCTTCAACGGCCCGGAAGGCCAGGAAAGCGTGGCGATCAACACCTCGCCATTCCTGGTCAACTCGGCCGACGCGATGAAAACCGCGATCACCAGCGGCATGGGCATCGGCCTGTTGCCGGTGTATGCGGCCATCGAAGGCTTGCGCAATGGCACGCTGGTGCGGGTGATGCCCAACTACCGCTCCCAGGAATTGAACCTGTACGCCATCTACCCATCGCGCCAGTACCTGGATGCGAAGATCAAGACCTGGGTGGAATACCTGCGTGGCTCGTTGCCGGAGATTCTGGCGGCGCATCAGGCGGAGTTGGTGGCGTACGAGTTGAGTGGCAGCCTCAGCGGCGCGCGGTTGGCGAACTGATTTCTACCAGGCGAATTTCACTGCCCGCTTTAGATCTGCGGTGTCCTGACAATTGCGGGCAAGAATGTTAGCTTGCTTGGCATTCTTCCGTAGTCGATGAGCCCGCCTGCCATGAAAAAGACTGTCCTCGCCTTCAGCCGCGTCACCCCGCCAATGATCGAACGCCTGCAACAGGATTTCGAGGTGATCGCGCCCAACCCCAAGCTGGGTGACATCAATGCGCAATTCAACGAAGCCCTGCCCCACGCCCACGGCCTGATTGGCGTGGGTCGCAAGCTGGGCCGTGCGCAGCTCGAAGGCGCGAGCAAGCTGGAGGTGGTGTCCAGCGTGTCGGTGGGCTACGACAACTACGACGTGCCGTACTTCAACGAGCGCGGGATCATGCTGACCAACACCCCCGACGTGCTCACCGAAAGTACCGCCGACCTGGCCTTCGCCCTGCTGATGAGCAGCGCACGCCGGGTAGCCGAACTGGACGCCTGGACCAAGGCCGGCCAGTGGAAAGCCAGCGTTGGCGCCCCCTTGTTTGGCTGCGATGTGCACGGCAAGACCCTGGGCATCGTCGGCATGGGCAATATCGGCGCGGCCGTGGCTCGTCGCGGGCGCCTGGGCTTCAACATGCCGATCCTGTATAGCGGCAACAGCCGCAAGCTTGAACTTGAACAAGCGCTGGGCGCACAGTGGCGCAGCCTGGACCAGTTGCTGGCCGAGGCGGATTTCGTCTGCCTGGTGGTGCCGCTCAGCGACAAGACCCGTCACCTGATCAGCACCCGCGAGCTGGGGCTGATGAAATCCAGCGCGATCCTGATCAACATCTCCCGTGGCCCGGTGGTGGACGAGCCGGCGCTGATCCAGGCCTTGCAGAACCAGACCATTCGGGGCGCCGGGCTGGATGTGTACGAGCAAGAGCCACTGGCGCAATCCCCGTTGTTCCAGCTGAGCAATGCGGTGACCCTGCCGCACATCGGCTCGGCGACCCACGAGACCCGCGAAGCCATGGCCAACCGGGCCCTGGACAACCTGCGCAGCGCGCTGCTGGGCCAGCGCCCACAGGATCTGGTGAACCCACAGGTGTGGAAGGGCTAAGACAGTAGGCACGAACGGTGGCGAGGGAGCTTGCTCCCGCTCGGCGGCGAAGCGGCCCCAAAAGCCTGGGAGCGCTGCGCACTCCAGCGCGAGCAACAACAAGCAAGGCGCCTACAGTTTTCTGTGTTCACGTCGATAACCTTCCATAGAAGATCGTCATCCCTGATCCACAGAAGGTTTTTATGTCCACCACCAAAGCCCGCGCAGACTCCCTCTCGCTTCTGCTCTTTACCTTGCGCAGCGGCAAGCTGATGGCCATCAACCTGCTGAAAGTCAGTGAAATCATTCCTTGCCCGCCGCTGACCAAGCTGCCGGAGTCGCACCCTAACGTCAAAGGCATCGCCACCCTGCGCGGTGCCTCGCTGTCGGTGATCGACCTCAGCCGCGCCTTGGGTGAACGCCCTCTGGAAGATCCAGACGGCGGCTGCCTGATCGTCACCGACGTGAGCCGCTCCAAACAGGGCCTGCATGTGCAGGCCGTGAGCAAGATCGTGCACTGCCTGACGACTGACATCCGCCCACCGCCCTACGGCTCCGGCGGCAACCGTGCATTCATCACTGGGGTGACTCAGGTGGAAGGCGGCCTCGTGCAGGTGCTGGATATCGAAAAAGTCATCCACGGCATCGCGCCGGCACCGATTGAAGCGGCGCCGACCGACCTGACCATGGAAGAAGCCGAAGTGCTCGGCAATGCGCGAATCCTGGTGGTGGATGACAGCCAGGTCGCCCTGCAGCAGTCCGTGCATACCCTGCGCAACCTCGGCCTGACCTGCCACACGGCGCGCAGTGCCAAGGAAGCCATCGATGTACTGCTGGAGCTGCAAGGCACTGCCGCGCAGATCAATGTGGTGGTTTCGGATATCGAGATGTCCGAAATGGACGGTTACGCCCTCACCCGCACGCTGCGTGAAACGCCGGACTTCCAGCACCTGTACATATTGCTGCACACGTCCCTGGACAGCGCGATGAACAGCGAAAAGGCGCGCCTGGCCGGTGCCAATGCGGTACTGACCAAGTTCTCCTCCCCTGAGCTGACCAAATGCCTGGTGGTGGCCGCGCAAACCGTGGCGCAACAGGGCCTGTAATCGATGGCGGCGTATTACCAACTGCTGCGCCGCGACCTCACCGGCGGCCTGCCCGCGCCACAATGGCCGGCCGGGACCGTGCTGGACCACTACCGTGCCGATCTGGCGCCGGCGATTCACGCCGTACTGAGCATGACCCAGGAGCAGGGCGGCGGCCGTGTCGCCAGCCTGGATGAATGGCGACAACAGTTCGTCACTGATGCCGAATTCGACCCCTCGCTGTGCCTGGTCGCCAGCAACGCCGACGGTATTCTCGGCGTGGCCCAGTGCTGGACCAGCGCCTTTATCAAGAACCTCTCCATACATCCGTGCGCCCAAGGCCAGGGGCTGGGCCGCGCGTTGTTGCTGCACACTTTCCAGGTGTTCAAGCAACGCGGCGAACCCTATGTGGACCTCAAGGTGCTGGAGAGCAACCTGCGCGCCCGGCATCTGTATGAAAGCGCAGGCATGGTGTTTGTACTGCGGGATGTCGTCGCAGAGGACTGACAGGCGCTGGCGCATAACTTGCTTCCAGACTGCCATACCGGTGCAAAGAGGTAAAAACCCGTCACCGTGATTGCGTGCCCTCTGACCTAGCCTGGTAACAGATCCGCCATGAACACTCATTTTTCCTGCGTTGGTTGCGGTAAATGCTGCAGCGACCATCACGTCCCCCTGACCCTTGCCGAAGCCCGTATGTGGGCGGCGGACGGCGGTAACGTCATTGTTCTGGTAGAGGGATTCCTCGGTAACGGACTGGGCCTGCCCCAACTGCAACGCGAGCACGCCGAGCGCCGTTCGGTGGTGGTGCCCAGCGGCAGCACCGAAGCGTTTGTGGCCATTACCTTTGCCGCCTATAACGCCGGGCGCTGCCGGAATCTTGACGAAGACAACCTGTGCCGCATCTATGAGCGTCGCCCATTGGTGTGCCGCATCTACCCGATGGAGATCAACCCGCATATCCCGCTCAACCCTGCCGCCAAAGATTGCCCGCCGGAATCATGGGAGCAGGGCCCCGCGCTGATCGTCGGCGGCGGACTGGCGGACCCGGAACTCGCGATACTGATCCAGCGTTCGCGCCAGGCCGACCGCGACGATGTGCAGACCAAGGAAGCGGTGTGCGCCTTGCTGGGCATTCGCACCACGGCGCTCAAGGGTGATGGGTTTACCGCGTACTTGCCGGACATGGGCGCATTTGCCCAGGCGATCGAGTTGGCGGTTGAGCAGCCGCGCGTGGCCAATGAGTGGGTGTTTCATGTGTCCGGGCTGGACATCGCCGAGCAGATACTCGATGCAGGGGCGCAGATTGCCACGCAGGTGCCGGCCAATTATGCGTTTATCTCGTTGCGGGCTGCGTAGGCCTTATTGGCCATCATGACGCAGCGGGAGCAGCGTCCAGTCGGTAGGATTGAATGATCCGCTGGTACTCACCACTCTGCTTCAACTGTTCGAGGGCGCAGTTAAGCTCCTGGCGCAATGCGGTGTCGGGCTTACGCACCGCAATCGCTACACCATCGCCGAGCAGCGGCGCCGAAATGGGTGGGCCGAGGAAGTCAAAATCCCGGCCTTCGTCGGTGTCGAGCAAGGCTTCACGGATTTCTACGGTGCCTTGCAAGGTTGCGTCGATTTCGCCGGCCACCAGACTGCGCACCAGATCGTCATTGAGCCAGAAGCTCTTGATGATGACGCCCCGGCGCGCCCACTTCGTCCGGGCAAAGGCTTCACGGTTGCTCCCCAGCAATACGCCGATCCGCTTGCCCTTGAGCGACTTTACTTGGGGCAGCAGGCCGGATGTGCTGCGGCCCACCAGGCGTGTGGTAAAGGGGTAGAGGTGATCGGTGAAGCTGACCGAACGCCGCCGCTCCAGCGTAGGTGCCATCCCCATGATTGCGTCGAATTTTCTGGCTTCGAGGGCGGGAAAGTCTTCGACAAGCACCTGATCGACCCAGACGCAACGTGCATTCAACTGCACGCACAGGGCATTGCCCAGCTCGATGTTCAAGCCTACCAACTGCCCTTGCGGGTTACGGCTCTGGAAGGGTGGGAATTGCGCAGCAACCCCAAAACGGATTTCGCGACGCGGTTGATCAGCGGCCGCGAGCGCATCAGCCGAAAGCAACAGGGCAAACATGACACAGATGTGTATCAGGGCCACGGGAAACGTCCTTTTCCGGAAAGACCAGCGCCGCCCTGTTCCCCCTTGAATCACGGGGACAGAGCAAAGGCGGTGCAAGCTTTCAAGAAAGGGCTGTAGACCTGCAATCAGAAATATCAGCGGAGGCTGTAGGCAACAGTCGACACGACGTGCAACGGGTTAATCTCAGCGTTTACCCATCGAACGACGAGTGCCCGGTGGTGCCATGCCCGGTGACTTGGTGTGGCCATTCTTGGCGCCGTTTTTGTACCAAGGCTGGGCGGCATTCTTGGCCCCGGCCAGCTCACCCGGCTTGAACGGAAACTTGAACGCCGGGATCTCGGCTTTTTCAACGCTTTCGGCGCTGGCCGGATCGACGATGTCGGTCGCTTCAACAGAGGGTTGTGTCGGGGAAGTCATGGAAGCTCCGGAGCGTGCAAAAAATGATGCGGGGCCGGCTTGCGGGCCACAGTGGCGCGCAGTATACCTGCGCGCCTCAGATCTTTAACCACCGCCTGTACGAATGGTCGGAGTTTGCTGACAGCGCTGTCAGTTAGCAGTCACCGTGCTGACCGGGTTGAAGGGCTATAAAGACCGCTCACTCTCCCCATCCTTTGCCCCCGGCGCCTCACCCATGCAGATTCAACGAAAAACCGCCCTGATTGTGGGTGTCGTCGTGGTCGCGGCGATTGCAGCCTGGGCGCTGACCCGGCCGGCCAAGGCCAAGCTGGCAGTACCGAGCGCAATCCCGGTACGGGTGGTGAGCGTGGCGCAACAGGATATCCCGCGTTTTGTCAGCGGCATTGGCACGGTGTTATCGCTGCACAGCGTGGTGATTCGCCCGCAAGTCGACGGCATTCTCACCCAATTGCTGGTCAAGGAAGGCCAACGGGTCAAGGCCGGCGACCTGCTGGCGACCATCGATGACCGCTCGATCCGCGCCAGCCTCGACCAGGCCAAGGCGCAACTGGGCGAGAGCCAGGCGCAATTGCAGGTGGCCTTGGTCAACCTCAAGCGCTACAAGGAATTGAGCGTCGACGACGGCGTGTCCAAGCAGACCTATGACCAGCAACAAGCCTTGGTCAACCAACTCAAAGCCACCGTCCAAGGCAACCAGGCCGCCATCGATTCGGCCCAGGTACAGCTTTCCTACACCCAGATCCGCTCTCCCGTCAGTGGCCGCGTGGGTATTCGTAATGTGGACGCAGGTAATTTCCTGCGCACCAGCGATACGCAGGGCTTGTTCTCCGTGACCCAGATCGACCCGATTGCCGTTGAATTCTCGCTGCCGCAACAGATGCTGCCGACCCTGCAAGGCTTGATCGCTGCAACCACCCCGGCCAGCGTCGACGCCTACCTGGGCGCCGACACCGACGGCCAGACCGGTGACTTGCTCGGTGAAGGCCATTTGAGCCTGATCGACAACCAGATCAGCTCCACCACCGGCACCCTGCGCGCCAAGGCCGAGTTCAACAACGCCTCCCAGCGCCTGTGGCCGGGGCAATTAGTGACCATCAAGATCCAGGTCGCCCTCGACAAAAACGCGCTGGTGGTGCCGCCGACCGTAGTGCAACGCGGCCTGGACTCGCACTTCGTGTACCGGCTCAACGGCGACAAGGTTGAGGTGGTGCCGGTGCAAGTCACCTACCAAAACAGCGATGTGAACATCATCAAGGGTGTGCAGGCCGGTGATGTGCTGGTCAGCGATGGCCAGTCGCGGCTCAAGGCCGGTGCCCAGGTGGACGTGCTCAAGGAGCCGCCGCAGGTGATCCAGACCGTCGATGCCAAGGTGCAGCCATGACCGGTAGCCGTTCGCCGTCAGCCTGGTGCGTCGACCACCCGGTCGCCACGCTGCTGCTGACCTTCGCACTGGTGCTGCTCGGGATGATTGCCTTCCCGCGCCTGGCCATCGCCCCACTGCCGGAGGCGGAATTTCCGACGATCCAGGTCACCGCGCAATTGCCCGGCGCCAGCCCGGACACCATGGCCTCATCGGTGGCTACGCCGCTGGAAGTGCAATTCAGCGCCATCCCCGGCATGACCCAGATGACCTCCAGCAGTGCCTTGGGCTCAAGCCTGCTGACCCTGCAATTCACCCTCGACAAGAGCATCGACACTGCCGCCCAGGAAGTGCAGGCGGCGATCAACACGGCGTCGGGCAAGCTGCCCAGCGATATGCCGAGCCTGCCGACCTGGAAGAAGGTCAACCCGGCGGACAGCCCGGTGCTGATCCTCAGCGTCAGCTCCGCCAGCATGCCCAGCACCGAGCTGAGCGACTACGTGGAAACCCTGCTGGCGCGGCAGATCAGCCAGATCGACGGCGTCGGCCAGATCAACATCACCGGCCAGCAACGCCCGGCGATCCGCGTGCAGGCCTCGCCCGACAAACTCGCCGCCATCGGCCTGACCTTGGCCGATGTGCGCCTGGCGATCCAGCAATCGAGCCTCAACCTGGCCAAGGGCGCGATCTACGGGGAGAACAGCGTGTCGACTCTGTCGACCAACGACCAGTTGTTCCACCCGGAGGATTACGCCCAACTGATCGTGTCCTACAAGGATGGTGCACCGGTTCAACTGCGCGATATCGCCAAAGTCATCAACGGTTCGGAAAACGCCTACGTGCAAGCGTGGTCCGGGGATACGCCCGGCGTGAACCTGGTGATCTCGCGCCAGCCCGGCGCGAACATCGTCGAGACCGTGGACCGCATCCAGGCCGAACTGCCGCGCCTGCAAGGCATGCTGCCGGCGTCGGTGCAGGTCAGCGTGCTGACCGACCGCACCAAGACCATCCGTGCCTCGCTGCATGAAGTGGAAGTGACGCTGCTGATCGCGATCCTGCTGGTGGTAGCAGTGATGGCGCTGTTCCTGCGCCAACTGTCGGCGACGCTGATCGTGTCCAGCGTGCTGGGTGTGTCGCTGGTCGCCAGTTTTGCGCTGATGTACCTGATGGGGTTCAGCCTGAACAACCTGACCCTGGTGGCGATTGTGATCAGCGTGGGCTTTGTGGTGGACGACGCCATCGTGGTGGTGGAGAACATCCACCGCCATCTGGAAGCAGGCCTCGACAAACGCGCAGCGGCGATCAAGGGCGCGGGCGAGATTGGCTTTACGGTGGTGTCCATCAGCTTCTCGCTGGTGGCGGCGTTTATTCCGCTGCTGTTCATGGGCGGCGTAGTCGGGCGGCTGTTCAAGGAGTTCGCCCTGACGGCGACCTCGACCATCCTGATTTCAGTGGTGGTGTCCTTGACCCTCGCGCCAACCCTGGCCGCGCTGTTCATGCGCGCCCCGACCCACCCTGCCCACGGCAAACCCGGTTTCAGCGAACGCCTGCTCGCCGGCTACGCGCGCAACCTGCGCCGCGCACTGGCCCATCAACGCACCATGGCGGCAATTTTCGTGGTGACCCTGGCCCTGGCGGTTGTCGGTTACGTGTTTATTCCCAAGGGATTCTTTCCGGTGCAGGACACCGGCTTTGTGCTCGGCACCAGCGAAGCCGCAGCCGATGTGTCTTACCCGGACATGGTCGCCAAGCACAAGGCCCTGGCCGAGATCGTCAAGGATGACCCGGCGGTACTGGCGTTTTCCCATTCGGTGGGCGTGACGGGCAGCAACCAGACCATCGCCAACGGCCGCTTCTGGATTGCACTGAAGGATCGGGGTGATCGTGATGTCTCCGCCAGCCAGTTCATCGACCGCATCCGCCCGAAACTGGCCAAGGTGCCGGGCATCGTGCTGTACCTGCGCGCCGGCCAGGACATCAACCTCAGCTCCGGCCCCAGCCGCGCCCAGTACCAATACGTGCTCAAGAGCAACGACGGCCCGACGCTCAACACCTGGACCCAGCGCCTCACCGAAAAACTGCGCGCCAACCCGGCGTTCCGCGACCTGTCCAACGACCTGCAACTGGGCGGCAGCATTACCCACATCAGCATCGACCGTCAGGCCGCCGCGCGCTTTGGCCTGACCGCCACCGATGTCGACCAGGCGCTGTATGACGCCTTCGGCCAGCGCCAGATCAACGAGTTCCAGACCGAGATCAACCAGTACCAGGTGGTACTGGAGCTGGACAGCCAACAACGGGGCAAGGCCGAGAGCCTGAACTACTTCTACCTGCGCTCACCGCTGACCAACGAGATGGTGCCGCTGTCGGCGCTGGCCAAGGTTGACCCACCCACCGTGGGGCCGTTGTCCATCAGCCATGACGGCATGTTCCCGGCCGCCAACCTGTCGTTCAACCTGGCGCCCGGCGTGGCTTTGGGTGATGCGGTGATCATGCTCAACCAGGCCAAGAATGAAATCGGCATGCCGGCGACCCTCATCGGCAATTTCCAGGGCGCGGCCCAGGCGTTCCAGAGCTCGCTGGCCAGCCAGCCTTGGCTGATCCTTGCGGCGCTGGTGGCGGTCTACATCATTCTGGGGGTGCTGTATGAGAGCTTCGTGCACCCGCTGACGATTATTTCCACCTTGCCTTCGGCCGGTTTGGGCGCGTTGATCATGCTGTGGTTGATGGGCCAGGACTTTTCGATCATGGCCCTGATCGGCCTGGTGCTGCTGATCGGCATTGTGAAGAAAAACGGCATCCTGATGATCGACTTCGCCCTGGAAGCCCAGCGCGTGCGTGGCTTGCCGCCGCAAGAAGCAATCTACGAAGCCTGCGTGACGCGGTTCCGCCCGATCATCATGACCACCCTCGCCGCCCTGCTCGGCGCAGTGCCGCTGATGCTCGGCAGCGGCCCCGGCGCAGAAATGCGCCAGCCGCTGGGGATCGCCGTGGTCGGCGGCCTGCTGGTGAGCCAGGCGCTGACGCTGTTCACCACGCCGGTCATATACTTGTACCTTGAGCGATTTTTCCACCGGCCCAAACCAGCTGCCGAGCTGGCGACCACATATTGAGGCGGGTCATGCGCGTACTGATTGTTGAAGATGAAGAAAAAACCGCCGACTACCTGCACCGCGGCCTGACGGAACAGGGCTACACCGTCGACGTGGCCCGCGAAGGTGTCGAGGGACTGCACCTGGCGCTGGAGAACGATTACGCAGTGATCGTGCTCGACGTGATGCTGCCCGGTCTCGACGGCTTTGGTGTGCTGCGCGCCTTGCGTGCACGCAAGCAGACGCCGGTGATCATGCTCACCGCCCGCGAGCGCGTGGAAGACCGCATTCGCGGGCTGCGCGAAGGCGCCGATGATTACCTGGGCAAGCCGTTTTCATTCCTCGAACTGGTGGCGCGCCTGCAAGCCCTGACCCGGCGTAGCGGCGGCCATGAGCCGGTGCAGGTCACCGTCGCCGACCTGTGGATCGACCTGATCAGCCGCAAGGCCAGCCGCAATGGCGTGCGTCTGGATCTGACCGCCAAGGAGTTCTCGCTGCTCAGCGTGCTGGCGCGGCGCCAGGGTGAAATCCTGTCCAAGACGGCGATTGCGGAGATGGTCTGGGACATCAATTTTGACAGCGACGCCAACGTGGTCGAGGTCGCGATCAAGCGCCTGCGCGCCAAGCTGGATGGGCCGTTCGACCACAAACTGCTGCACACCATTCGCGGCATGGGTTATGTGCTGGAGAACCGCAGTGTCGTCTAATTCCATCGCCCTGCGCCTGAGCGGCATGTTCACCCTGGTGGCGCTGCTGATCTTTGTGTTGATCGGCGGAGCGCTGTACCAGCAGGTCGACCGCAGTCTCGGTTTGTTGCCGGGCGCAGAGCTGGATGCGCGCTACAGCGTGCTGGAGTCTTCGATCAACCGCTTCGGGACGCCGGACCATTGGCTGAAGATCAGGGCCAAACTCAAACTCTTGAGTGAGGAAGACAAGCGCATCCGCTTCTGGGTGGTCAGCAGTGATCCGAGCTACGAATACGGTGAGCCGGATGCGCAGATCCGCGCCTTCGCCGAGGGCCCCAGCGGCAAGCGCGATTTACACCTGCCTGGCCATTCTCATCCGTTCAAAGTGCTGGTGAGCCAGTTTCCCGCCAAGGACCAACGCCCGCCGTTGCGCTTCATGATTGCCATCGACACCGAGAATTTCCGCGCCACCCAGCATCACTTGCTGGTGGCACTGATCAGCCTGGCGCTAGTGGGCGTGGTGCTGGCTGCGCTGCTGGGGTTCTGGGTGTCGCGCATTGGTCTCAAGCCCCTGGGCAAACTCTCGGATGAAGCGCGCAAACTTGCGCCGCCCAAACTCTCCGGACGGCTGCAACTGGCGCCATTGCCGCCGGAACTCAAGCAATTCGTCAATTCCTTCAACTCCACCCTCGACCGGGTTGAGCAGGCCTACTCGCGACTGGAGTCCTTCAATGCCGACGTGGCCCATGAACTGCGCTCGCCGCTGACCAACCTGATTGGGCAGACCCAAGTGGCGCTGACCCGAGGGCGCTCGGCCGAGCATTATCTGGAAGTGCTGGAGTCGAACCTGGAGGAGCTGGAACGCTTGCGTTCGATCATCAACGACATGCTCTTCCTCGCCAGCGCCGACCAGGGCAGCAAGGCTACCAAGCTGATCGAAAGCTCCCTGGCCGATGAAGTAGCCACCACCCTCGACTACCTGGATTTCATTCTCGAAGACGCCCAGGTGCGGGTTCAGGTGCACGGTGACGCGCAGGTACAGATCGAAAAAGCCCACCTGCGCCGCGCGCTGATCAACCTGTTGAGCAACGCGGTGCAGCACACGGCGCCGGGGCGGGTCATTGAGGTGAATATCGGCGTGCAGGAGCAGTTTGTGGCGATTGGGGTGACCAACCCGGGTGATGAGATCGCCAGTGAGCATCTGCCGCGGTTGTTTGAGCGGTTTTATCGGGTGGACGCGTCGCGCAGTAACAGCGGGGCGAATCATGGGTTGGGATTGGCGATCGTCAAGGCAATTGCGCTGATGCACGGGGGGGATGTGTTTGTGCGTAGTGAGGGGGGTGGGAATACGTTTGGGATTACGCTGCCCGTTTAGGCTGAGGTTGTGTACATATCCGTTGTTTGGGTAACGGCGGGTATTGGTTCCGCCCTTACGGCGGGTCACTTTGGAAAAGCCGGAATGCCGGCCCAGCCCAAAGTAACCAAAGGGCTCTTGCCCCAACACTCGGCACCTCGCTTAGGCTCGGTGTGCCCGAACGAAGGCTTGAATCCGTGGGCCGCCGCGATGGGCCATCCTTGGCCCAGCGCGGCTAACCCGGCGTCCTGCCGGGTTACCCACGGATTCAAGCCTGCGTTCGGCCAGCG
>NZ_RWIO01000036.1:0-90985 GCF_009764655.1 Pseudomonas sp. PB105 | reverse complement strand
CGCGTTTTTTCAGAAAAACCAAGTTGCCTGGTTTTGGGGCTGCTGCGCAGCCCAGCGCGGGACAAGCCCGCTCACCACAGAGTTATGTATAAGCCTTTGAGAGTTGTGTAGATAGCTATGCCCCGATGAGGCCAGTCTGGTCACTACAAGCCCCAAAGAAAAAGCCCTGATCTCACGATCAGGGCTTTTTCATTTACAGGCCGTTTTTAGCCTTGAACTCCCGACGCCGACGGTGCAGCACCGGCTCGGTATACCCATTAGGCTGCTTAGTCCCTTCAATCACCAACTCCACCGCTGCCTGGAACGCGATGTTGCTGTCGAAATCCGGAGCCAGTGGGCGGTACAGCGCATCCCCGGCATTCTGACGGTCCACCACCGGCGCCATGCGCTTGAGGCTTTCCATGACCTGGTCTTGGTTGACGATGCCGTGGCGCAGCCAATTGGCGATGTGCTGGCTGGAGATGCGCAGGGTGGCGCGGTCTTCCATCAGGCCCACATCATTGATGTCCGGCACTTTCGAGCAGCCGACGCCCTGGTCGATCCAACGGACCACATAACCCAGGATGCCCTGGGCGTTGTTGTCCAGCTCGTTGCGGATTTCTTCGTCGGACCAATCGGTGTTGCTGGCCAGAGGAATGGTCAGGATGTCGTCTACCGATGCACGCTCGCGCTTGGCAAGCTCGGCCTGGCGGGCGAATACATCAACCTTGTGGTAGTGCAACGCGTGCAGCGCGGCGGCGGTCGGCGATGGCACCCAAGCGGTGTTGGCGCCGGCCAATGGGTGGGCGATTTTCTGTTCGAGCATCGCCGCCATTAGGTCGGGCATCGCCCACATGCCTTTACCGATCTGCGCACGGCCTTGCAGGCCGGTGCTCAGGCCGATATCGACGTTCCAGTTTTCGTAGGCGCCGATCCATTTTTCGGCCTTCATGGCAGCCTTGCGCACCATCGCGCCCGCTTCCATGGAGGTGTGGATCTCGTCGCCGGTGCGGTCGAGGAAGCCGGTGTTGATAAACACCACGCGCTCGCTGGCCGCCTTGATGCAGGCCTTGAGGTTGACCGTGGTACGGCGCTCCTCGTCCATGATCCCGACCTTGAGGGTGTTGCGCGGCAGGTTCAGCACGTCTTCGATGCGACCGAAAAGCTCGTTGGTGAACGCAGCTTCTTCCGGGCCGTGCATCTTCGGCTTGACGATGTACACCGAACCGGTGCGGCTGTTCTTGCGGGTGTTGTTGCCGTTGAGGCTGTGGGTCGCGGCGAGGCTGGTGACCAGGCCGTCGAGGATGCCTTCCGGCACTTCGTTGCCGTCTTTATCGAGGATCGCATCGATGGTCATCAGATGACCCACGTTGCGCACGAACAGCAGCGAACGGCCGTGCAGCGTCACGTCCTGGCCATCCACGCCGGTATAAACGCGGTCGGCGTTCATGGTACGGGTGAAGGTTTTTCCGCCCTTGGCCACTTCTTCGGCCAGGTCGCCCTTCATCAGGCCGAGCCAGTTGCGGTAGATCACCACTTTGTCGTCGGCATCCACCGCGGCGACGGAGTCTTCGCAGTCCATGATGGTGGTCAGCGCGGCTTCCATCAGCACATCTTTGACGCCGGCGGCATCGGTCTGGCCGACTGGGGTGCTGGCGTCGATCTGGATTTCGAAGTGCAGGCCGTTGTGTTTCAGCAGGATCGCAATCGGCTCGGCCGCATGGCCCTGGAAACCGATCAACTGGGCATCGTCACGCAGGCCACTGTTGCTGCCGCCCTTGAGGCTGACGATCAGCGTGCCGTCGACGATCTTGTAACCGGTGGAGTCGACGTGGCTGCCGGCGCTGAGCGGCGCGGCTTCGTCAAGGAAGGCGCGGGCGAAGGCGATGACCTTGTCGCCACGCACCTTGTTGTAACCCTTGCCTTTCTCGGCGCCGTCGGCTTCGCTGATGGCGTCGGTGCCGTACAGCGCGTCGTACAGCGAACCCCAGCGCGCATTGGAGGCGTTGAGGGCGAAACGGGCATTCATCACCGGCACCACCAACTGTGGGCCGGCCATGCGGGCGATTTCGTCATCGACGTTTTGGGTCGAGGCCTGGAAGTCTGCGGCTTCTGGCAGCAGGTATCCGATGTCTTGCAGGAAGGCTTTGTAGGCCACCGGGTCGTGGGCCTGGCCGGCGTGGGTCTGGTGCCAGGTGTCGATGCGCGCCTGGAAATCATCGCGTTTGGCGAGTAGGGCTTTGTTCTTCGGTGCCAGGTCGTGGATGACCTTGTCGGCGCCGGCCCAGAACTGGTCGGCAGTGATGCCGGTGCCGGGAATGGCTTCGTTGTTCACGAAGTCGAACAGGACTTTGGCGACCTGCAGGCCACCGACTTGAACGTGTTCAGTCATTGCTTGCCTCACTCTGCACAGCTTAAGCGCTTTTTAGATTTTCATTATGTAGTGCCAAGTTGCGCATACTACATGATGACTTGCGGTTGTGAAAATTAGACTAAATACGTCGTTTAGCGACCCACTTTGGTCGTACGGTCACAGCGGAGAACAGGATGTTCTCAAAAAACTATTGGATTGTTCCAGATAAATATAAGAATGGTACACGATTTGTTTTCGGTGGCCCCCGGGTCCACCTTGTAGATTGAATTCAGAGGGCTTCGCCATGGACCATCTTGTACTCACAATTATCGCCGCCGACAAACCCGGCCTGGTCGAGCGCATCGCGCAGAACATTGCCGCCCACGGGGGGAACTGGCTGGAAAGCCGCATGGCCCATATGGCCGGGCAGTTTGCCGGGATCCTGCGGGTCAGCGTACCAGCGGAAAGCCGCCAGGCATTGTTGGGGGCGCTGGAGGACTTATCCACACATGGCATTCGCGTGCTGGTGGGTGAGGGCAGTACCGGGCAGGCCGCGGCGTCCAAGCCGATTGTGATGACATTGGTGGGCAATGACCGCTCGGGCATCGTGCGTGAGATCACGGCCCTGTTGAGCCAGCAAGGCGTGAACCTGGAGCGCTTGAGCACGGATGTGCGCCCGGCCCCCATGAGTGGCGATCCGTTGTTCAGCGCCGAAGCGTTGTTGCAGGTGCCGCCGTCGTTATCCCTGGAGCGCTTGCAGCTATCCCTGGAAACCTTGGCGGATGACTTGATGGTGGAGCTGCGCAGCGAGGAATAATCTGTCCACAAGGTTATGCATGGAAAACTTGCATGGGCCTGTGGATAACCTTGGGGTGAATGCCTGCAAGCCACGGCGGTTGTGGCTTGCAGGATGCTGTATGTTATTTGATCAGCGTTTGCGCACGGTCAGCCAGGCATCGACGCTGTAGACGACCAGGCCAGCCCAGATAAAGGCGAAGGCGAGCAGCGTGCTGGGCGCCAGGTGTTCGCCGAACAGCAGCACGGCTTCGAGCAACACCAGGGTCGGCGCAACATACTGCAAAAAGCCCAGCGCGGTGTAGGGCAGATGCCGTGCGGCGGCGTTGAAGCACACCAGCGGGATCAACGTCACCGGGCCGGCGGCGACCAGCCACCAGGCTTCAGAGGTGCTCCAGAACTCAAGCTGAGCACTGTGGGCGGTTGGGTTGAACAGCAACCACGCGACTGCAATCGGCACCAGCATCCAGGTTTCCACCACCAGCCCCGGCAGCGCTTTGACTGGCGCCTGTTTGCGGATCAGGCCATAGAAGCCAAAGGTCAGCGCCAACACCAGTGACACCCACGGCAAACTGCCCACCTGCCACACCTGTTGCGCCACACCCACAGCTGCCAGCCCGACCGCTACCCATTGCAAACGACGCAGGCGTTCGCCGAGAAGCAACATGCCGAGCAGCACATTCACCAGCGGGTTGATGTAATAACCCAGGCTCGCCTCAAGCATGCGCCCGGTGTTCACCGACCATACGTAGGTCAGCCAATTGGCCGCAATCAACGCTCCGCTCAAGGCCAGGATCGCCAGGCGCCTGGGGTTGTCGCGCAGTTCGCGGAACCAGCCGGGATGTTTCCACACCATCAACAGCAAGCCCCCGAACAGCGCCGACCACAGCACGCGGTGCACGATGATCTCGGCGGCGGGTACGCTGGCGATTGCTTTGAAGTAGAGCGGGAACAAGCCCCAGATGACATAGGCGCTGAGGCCCAGGATGTACCCCTTGCGGGGGTTGGCGGCGTGCATTGCAGAGTCCTTGTTCTAGCAGTTAAAACAGTTTCAATGGTTCTTCGTTGAGGGCTGATAGTTGCTCGCGCAACGCCAGCACCTGATCGCCCCAATACCGCTCGCTACCGAACCACGGAAAACTGTGGGGGAACGCCGGATCGTCCCAGCGCCGTGCCAGCCAGGCGCTGTAATGCATCAGGCGCAAGGCGCGCAGCGGTTCGATCAGCGCCAATTCACGCGGGTCGAAGTCGTGGAATTCCTGATAGCCGTCCATCAATTCCGACAGTTGGCCCAGGCATTCCTGACGGTCACCGGCGAGCATCATCCACAGGTCCTGCACCGCCGGGCCCATGCGGCAGTCATCCAGGTCGACGATATGGAACATCTCGTCACGGCACATCATGTTGCCGGGGTGGCAATCGCCGTGCATGCGGATGTTCTTGTGCGGGGTGGCCTTGTAGACCTCTTCCACGCGCTTGAGCAGGTCGCGGGCCACAGAGTCGTAGGCCGGCAGCAGGCTTTTGGGAATGAAATTGCCTTCAAGCAATGTGTTGAGCGAGTCGTGACCGAAGTTCTTCACGCCCAGGGCTTCGCGGTGTTCGAACGGGCGGGTGGAGCCCACCGCGTGCAAACGGCCGAGCAGTTGCCCGAGGCGATACAGTTGATCAAGGTTGCCGGGCTCCGGCGCGCGGCCGCCACGGCGAGGGAACAGGGTGAAGCGGAAACCTTCGTGTTCGAACAGGCTTTCACCGTTGTGGATCAGTGGCGCGACGACCGGCACGTCGCATTCGGCCAGTTCGAAGGTGAAGCGGTGTTCTTCGAGAATCGCGTCGTTGGTCCAGCGCTGGGGGCGATAGAACTTCGCGATCAGCGGTTCGCCGTCTTCGATGCCCACCTGATACACGCGGTTTTCGTAGCTGTTGAGCGCCAGGACGCGAGCATCACTGAGAAAACCGATGCTTTCGACGGCGTCGAGCACCAGGTCAGGGGTGAGGGTTTCAAACGGATGGGCCATGGGAACTCCTGCGGGCAGCAGGGCGCCGCGTCCGGCCGAGTATGGTAACGCACCGGGCTTGAGATAGGGGGTGACTTAAGTATCGCCATCGGGGGCAAGCCCCCTCCCACATTTGAAATGCGTTCCCATGTGGGAGGGGGCTTGCCCCCGATGGGGCCCTATCAGGCGCCGACGATCCCGCCATCATCCCTGCGAATCGCCATCACCGAAGACCGCGGCTTCCCATTCGGCAGATGCTCCGGCCACGTCGAACCGCCGGTTTCCCCCGGATGCTGGATCCCCACAAACAGCGTTTTCTGATCCGGCGAAAAGCTGATCCCCGTTACCTCGCACGCCACCGGCCCGACCATGAAACGACGGATTTCACCGGTCGCCGGGTCGGCGCAGAGCATCTGGTTATTGCCCATGCCGGCGAAGTCACCCGCGTTGCTGTAGTCGCCGTCGGTGAGGATCCACAGGCGTCCGGCCTTGTCGAAACCCAGGCCGTCGGGGCTGTTGAACATGTTCTGCGGGTTGATGTTGGACGAGCCGCCCTTGGGCTTGCCCGCGTGTACGCCGGGGTTGCCGGCCACCACAAACAAATCCCAGCTGAAATCGGCCGCGCCGTGGTCATCGGCATTGGCTTTCCAGCGCAGGATCTGGCCGTAGACGTTTTTCTCCCGTGGGTTGGGGCCGCCCACGGGTTGGCCGTCTTCGCCGCGCTTGGCGTTGTTGGTCAGGGTGCAATAGACCTGGCCATCGGAGGGGCTGACCACGATCCATTCCGGGCGGTCCATGCGCGTGGCTTTGACCACGCTGGCGGCCAGGCGCGCATGGATCAGCACTTCGGCCTGATTGGCAAAACCGGTGCTGGCGTCGATGCCGTTTTTGCCATGGGTCAGCTCAACCCATTGGCCTTTGCCTTTTGGATGGTCGGCATCGCCATCGCCCGCGTCGAAGATCGCCACATACAAGGTGCCGTGGTCGAGCAGGTCTTTGTTGGCCTTGGGGTTCTTGTGGTTGATCTTGTCGCGGCTGACGAACTTGTAGATGAACTCACCGCGCTCATCGTCGCCCATGTACACAACGGCGCGGCCATCGCGGGTTTCGGCGAGGGCGGCGTTTTCGTGTTTGAAGCGACCCAGGGCCGTGCGTTTGGCCGGGGTGGATTGCGGGTCGAACGGGTCGATTTCCACTACCCAGCCATGGCGGTTGAGTTCGTTGGGGTTCTTGGCCATGTCGAAGCGCGGGTCGTGCAGGTGCCAGTTGATCTCTTTACTGGCGGCCACTACGCCGTAGCGTTTCTGCCCGGCGTCGAAGGTTTGTTGTGGGTTGCTGCTGCCGAAGCAGTCGGTGAAGTTCTCTTCACAGGTCAGATAAGTGCCCCACGGTGTCATGCCGTTGGCGCAGTTCTGGAAGGTGCCGAGGGCTTTCTTGCCGGATTTGTCGGCGCTGGTTTTCAGCCAGTCGTGGCCGGCAGCGGGGCCGCTCAGACGGATCGGCGAGTTGCCGTGGATGCGGCGGTTGTAGCGTGAATCCTGGACGAACTGCCAGGTGTCGCCCTTGCGCCGCACTTCGATCACCGACACGCCTTCGCTGGCCTGGGCCTTGCGCACGTCTTCGGCCGATTGCGGAGCGCCGCCGTGGGCGTAGAGGTAGCGGTAGTTGGTGTATTCGTTGTTGATCGCCATCAGCGCGCGGTTGTCGTCGCCAGGGAAGGCGAACAGGCTCATGCCGTCGTTGTTGTCGCCGAATTGTTGTTCCTGGGCCTTGGCCGTGCCGTTGCCGGACGGGTCGAAGGCCGGCGCGCTCTTGTGCAGCGGCTGGCCCCAACTGATCAACACCGAGGCGCTGTAGCCCGGCGGCAAGGTGATGGTGTCGCTGGTCGCGGCGGCGATGCTGGCAAACCCCAGCAGCGGGCTGGCGGAAGCGGCATTCACGGCCAGGGCGCTGCGGCTCAACAGGTTGCCGCCCAGGAACATCGCGGCACCGCACAAGGCGCCGGCGCCGATAAAGCGGCGGCGGGTGAGGCCAACCATCTGCTCAAGGTCGGTGGCTTGGTTTTCTTCTAATAGGCTCATCTCAGGCTCCCTGCGGTTTTTGCAGACACCATAAGGAGCGGGTGTGACGAAGTTGTTGCAGTTTGAAAAACTCTGCGGCTCAGACTGGCGTACCGAGCAATACATGACTGGGGGCGAATTGCACGTGGATCTCCCGGCCTTCGGTGGCGTCCAGGGCCTTGAGTACGTCGGGCTGCGCCAGGGCGCATAAAACCTGGCCATTGGGCAGGGCGATGCGCACTTCGCTGGGGCCGTCCTCGGCGTGGAGAATGGCGTCTACCGTTCCGCTCATGCAATTGTGTCCGAGTGTTGCGGCGCTGTGCGATGCGAGCAATTCCAGCCAGCCGGCCTTGATCAGTGCGACGACTTCGACGCCAATCTCCAGCTCCAGCCGTTGCGTGCTGTCATGGGTGATTTGGGCTGTGAGGGTCAGCCCACCCGCGAGTTGCAAATGAATCAGATCATTGCGGCCGCGGCTTTCAATCGCGCTGACCTGGCCATGCAGCTGGTTGCGTGCACTGGTGCGCAGCATCAGGCGGCCCAACAGATTGAAGTCACTGGCGGCTTCGTCCGAACCCAGCACCTCGGCCTGTAACGCTTGCAGGCGTTGGTAGAGGCGCAACACCCGTTCGCCTTCGGCGGTGAGTTTGGCACCGCCACCGCCTTTGCCGCCGACACTGCGTTCTACCAGGGGTTTTTGCGCGAGGTTGTTCAGTTCATCGATGGCATCCCACGCGGCCTTGTAGCTCAAGCCAGCACTTTTGGCGGCGCGGGTGATGGAGCCCTGTTCGGCGATATGCCCCAGCAGGGCGATGCGCTGGGGGCGGCGGACGATATGTTGGCTGAGCAAAGTCGGGAGAGACATGGGCGTACGCTGTGTTGGGATGAGCGGACGTTGCGGCCGTGCGGCATGAGAGTCAAGTGCCAGGCTTGGGGGTGCGGGCCAGGCAGTACACATCCACCTGCCGCGCTCCGGCGCTGATCAACAGCCGCGCCAGGCTGTGGGCGGTAGCGCCGGTGGTGAGTACGTCGTCCACCAGTGCGCAGTGGCGGTCTTGTACCTGCGCGTCAGGGGCCAGGGCAAAGGCGTTGAGCAGGTTGCGTTTGCGGCTCTTGGCGTCGAGGTTCTGTTGCGCCAGGGTTTCATGGGGGCGCAACAACACGTGTTCATTGCAGGGGATAGTCAGGTCGGCGCTGAGCCAGCGCGCCAGCATCAGCGCCTGGTTATAACCGCGCTCGCGCAGGCGCTGGCTCGCCATGGGCACCGGCAGCAGTGCGTCCGGGCGAATGAGTTCGTGGTTGTCGAAGCGATGTTGCAGGTATTTTCCCAGTAAGTGCCCCAGCAGATGCCCGAGTGGCCAGCGTGCCTGGTGCTTGAAGCGGCTGATCAGGGTGTCCACGGGAAAGCTGTAGGTCCAGGGCGCGATGACTTGTTTAAAGGCGGGCGGTTGTTTGAGGCATTGGCCGCAGACCAACCCGTCCATCGCCAGGGGCAGCGCGCAGATTTCGCAATGCTCCATCAGCCAAGGCAGCTCGGTTTCGCAGACGTTGCACACACAATCGGCTGTTTCTGTGGCTTCGTCGCAGAGTAAACAGGTCTGTATGTTTTTTGACCAGATGTAAACTTGGTGCTTGTACCCAGGTTGACAGTGCATGAATCTTCCTTAAATATGCCGAGCATCCGTGTCGCGCCTGTGGGTATTACCTTTCCCGCAGCGAGAGCCCAAGCATAATCAAGGAATCGCCCATGAGCGCCAGCATCACCGCCACCTTGCGTCACGATTGGTCCCTGGCCGAAGTCAAAGCACTGTTCGTGCAGCCGTTCAACGACCTCTTGTTCCAGGCGCAGACCGTACACCGTGCGCATTTCGACGCGAACCGTGTACAGGTGTCGACCCTGCTGTCGATCAAGACCGGCGCCTGCCCGGAAGATTGCAAATATTGTCCGCAGTCGGGCCACTACAACACGGGCCTCGAAAAAGAAAAGCTGATGGAGGTGCAGAAGGTCCTCGAAGAGGCCGCTCGCGCCAAGGCCATCGGTTCGACCCGCTTCTGCATGGGCGCCGCCTGGAAACACCCGTCGGCCAAAGACATGCCGTACGTGCTGCAGATGGTCAAGGGCGTGAAAGCCATGGGCCTGGAAACCTGCATGACCCTCGGCCGTCTCGACCAGGACCAGACCGAAGCCCTGGCCCAGGCCGGCCTCGACTACTACAACCACAACCTGGATACCTCGCCGGAGTTCTACGGCAGCATCATCACGACCCGCACCTACAGCGAGCGCCTGCAAACCCTGGCCTACGTGCGTGACTCGGGGATGAAGATCTGTTCCGGCGGCATCCTTGGCATGGGCGAGTCCCTCGACGACCGCGCCAACCTGCTGATCCAGTTGGCCAACCTGCCGGAGCATCCAGAGTCGGTGCCGATCAACATGCTGGTGAAAGTGGCCGGTACGCCTTTGGAAAACGCCGAAGATATCGACCCGTTCGACTTCATCCGCATGCTCGCCGTGGCGCGCATCCTGATGCCGCAGTCCCACGTGCGCCTGTCGGCCGGTCGTGAAGCCATGAACGAGCAGATGCAGGCCCTGGCGTTTTTCGCCGGCGCCAACTCGATCTTCTACGGCGACAAACTGCTGACCACTGCCAACCCGCAGGCCGACAAGGACATGCAACTGTTCTCGCGCCTGGGCATCCTGCCGGAAGCCCGTGAAGAGCACGCCGATGAAGTGCATCAGGCGGCGATCGAGCAGGCATTGGTGGAGCAGAAGAGCAGCGAGCAGTTCTACAACGCTGCTGTTTGATTCGGACCCTGTAGGAGCCGGCTTGCTGTGTTGAGCAGGCTTGTCCTGCGCGGGGTTGCGAAGCAGCCCCTCCGACATTCTCGACTGAGTTAATCCTGTTAAACCGAGGCCAGCATGTCTTTCGATCTCTCTGCGCGCCTCGCTGCCCGCCGTGCCGAACACCTTTACCGCCAACGCCCATTGCTGGCGAGCCCTCAAGGCCCTGAAGTGGTGGTCGACGGCCAACCGTTGCTCGCCTTCTGCAATAACGACTACCTGGGCCTGGCCAATCACCCGCAAGTGATCGAAGCCTGGCGCGCCGGTGCTTCCCGTTGGGGCGTGGGCGGTGGCGCGTCGCACCTGGTGGTCGGGCATGCCACGCCGCACCATGAGCTGGAAGAGGCGCTGGCTGACCTGACCGGTCGCCCGCGTGCGCTGCTGTTTACCACCGGCTACATGGCCAATATGGGCGCGGTCACGGCGCTGGTGGGGCAGGGCGACACGGTGCTGCAGGACCGGCTCAATCACGCGTCGTTGCTGGATGCGGGCTTACTGTCCGGGGCGCGCTTCAATCGCTATCTGCACAACGACGCGGCCAGCCTGGCCAAGCGCCTGGAGAAAGCCACCGGCAACACGTTGGTAGTCACCGATGGCGTGTTCAGCATGGACGGCGATTTGGCTGACTTGCCCGCCCTGGCCCGTGAAGCCAAGGCCAAAGGCGCCTGGCTGATGGTCGACGACGCCCATGGCTTCGGCCCGCTGGGCGCCAACGGCGCAGGCATCGTCGAGCATTTCGGCTTGAGCCAGGAAGACGTGCCCGTATTGGTCGGCACCCTGGGCAAAGCCTTCGGTACCGCCGGCGCGTTTGTGGCGGGCAGTGAAGACTTGATCGAAAGCCTGATCCAGTTTGCTCGCCCCTATATTTACACCACCAGCCAACCACCGGCGCTGGCCTGCGCCACGTTGAAAAGCCTGGAACTGCTGCGCACCGAGCATTGGCGGCGTGAACACCTCAACGGCCTGATCCGTCAGTTCCGCCACGGCGCCGAGCAGCTTGGCCTGGACTTGATGGACAGCTTTACACCGATCCAGCCGATCCTGATCGGCGACAGCGCCAGGGCCGTGCGTTTGTCCCGGATGCTGCGCGAGCGTGGCCTGATGGTCACCGCGATCCGCCCGCCCACCGTGCCCGTCGGCAGCGCCCGTTTGCGCGTGACATTGACGGCGGCCCACAGCGAGGCGCAGGTGCAGCTATTGTTAAGCGCATTGGAAGAGTGTTTCCGCTTGCCAGGCGCCCTGGAGCCCGACCATGCGTGATCGACTGATATTGCTGCCCGGCTGGGGCCTTGGCGTATCGCCGCTGGAACCATTGGCCGCCGCATTGCGGGGGCTGGACGAGCATCTGCACGTACAGATCGAGCCGTTGCCGGCGCTGGACGCCAGCGATCTCGGCGAATGGTTGGATGAACTCGACGCCACCTTGCCGGACAACACCTGGCTCGGCGGTTGGTCGCTGGGCGGCATGCTGGCCTCTGAATTGGCGGCGCGACGCGGTGAACGCTGCTGCGGCTTGCTGACCCTGGCGAGCAACCCGTGTTTTGTCGCCCACGACAGTTGGCCGAGTGCGATGCCCGCCGAGACCTTCGATGCGTTTCTCGCCGGGTGCCACGCGGACTCCCAGGTCACGCTCAAGCGCTTCGGCCTGTTGTGTGCCAAAGGCGCCGCAGACCCTCGCGGGCTCGCGCGGTTGTTGGTCAGCGGCGCGCCGAAGACGCCGTCCGCCATTTTGATGACCGGTCTTGAACTGCTTGCGCAACTGGACACCCGCGAAGCCTTGCTGGCCTATCGCGGCCCGCAGTTGCATCTGTTTGCCGGTATGGACGGCTTGGTGCCCGCCGAAGCCGCCAGCGACCTGCTGGCGCTGCTGCCCGATGTTGAAATCGGTCTGATTGAACAGGCCGGTCACGCGTTTCTTCTGGAAGACCCCCACGGTGTAGCGGGGGCCATCCAGGCTTTTTTGCATGAGTGTGTCGATGACTGATCTATCCCACCCCCCTCTGCCGGGTGCCTTGCCAGACAAGCGCCAGGTGGCGGCGTCGTTTTCCCGTGCGGCGGCCAGTTACGACAGCGTCGCCGAGTTGCAGCGCGCTGTGGGGCACGAGTTGCTGTCGCGCCTGCCGTCATCCTGTGCGCCACGCCGTTGGCTGGATATGGGATGTGGTACGGGGTATTTCAGTCGCGTGCTGGGGGATTTATTGCCCGCCAGTCAGGGCGTGGCCCTGGATATCGCCGAAGGTATGCTCAACCATGCGCGGCCCTTGGGTGGCGCGCAGCACTTCATCGCGGGGGATGCCGAACGCTTGCCGCTGAACGCCGAGCGCTTTGAGCTGATCTTCTCCAGCCTTGCGGTGCAATGGTGTGCGAACTTCGATGCGGTGCTCAGCGAGGCCCATCGCGTGCTGCAACCGGGCGGGGTGTTGGCGTTTGCCAGTTTGTGCGTGGGCACATTGGATGAACTGCGCGAAAGCTGGCGCGCCGCCGATGGCCTGGTGCACGTCAACCGTTTCCGCACTTTCGAGGCTTACCAGCAACTGTGCGCGGCCAGCGGTTTGCGCGTGGTCAGCCTGGAGCGCCAGCCCCATGTGCTGCATTACCCGGATGTGCGCAGCCTGACCCATGAATTGAAGGCCCTCGGTGCACACAACCTTAACCCCGGCCGCCCCGGTGGGTTGACTGGCCGGGCGCGGATTGTGGCACTGGTCGAGGCTTATGAGCGGTTCCGCCAGGCCCAGGGCCTGCCGGCGACTTATCAAGTGGTGTATGCCGTACTGGAGAAACCTCAATGAGCGTCGCTTATTTCATTACGGGCACCGACACCGATGTCGGCAAGACCACCGTCGCCGCCGGCCTCCTCCATGCCGCCCGCCAAGCGGGCAAAAGCACCGCCGCCGGCAAACCCGTGGCCTCCGGTTGTGCCGTGACCCCCAACGGCCTGCGCAATGCCGATGCCCTGGCGCTGCTGGCCGAATGCTCATTGCCGTTGAGTTATGCCGAGGTCAATCCCGTGGCGTTCGAACCGGCCATAGCCCCTCATCTGGCGGCGCGGGAGGCCGGTGTTTCGCTGACGGTGCAATCGCTGCTCAAGCCCATGCAGCAGGTTCTGGCGCGGCACGCGGATTTCACCTTGATCGAGGGCGCGGGCGGCTGGCGCGTGCCGCTGGCTGACCAGGCCAATCTGTCGGACCTGGCCATCGCGCTCAAACTGCCGGTGATCCTGGTGGTGGGCGTGCGTCTGGGCTGTATCAGCCATGCCTTGCTCACCGCCGAAGCCATCGCACGGGACGGTTTGGCGCTGGCGGGTTGGGTCGCGAACATCATCGACCCCAAGACCTCCCGCCTGGAGGAAAACCTCGCCACCTTGGCCGAACGGTTGCCCGCACCGTGCCTGGGGCGCGTGCCCAAACTCAAGCATGCCGGCGCCGAAGCCGTGGCGGAATACTTGCAGTTGGACTTGCTTGACTGATTTTGGCTATCGGTAAGGCATTGTGCTATTAGTGTTTTTGACGGGCGTTTTGCCACGTTCTCTGCTTCAATCAGCGTTCACGATTCTCTAAAGGCAGGCTTACGCCATGGAAATCTCTGGAAGCAGCGCGTTTTACTCGGGCCTGAATACCATTCAGTCCGGGCAAAGCCGTGTCGACCAGGCCGCTGGCAAGATCGCCAGTGCAGCCACCAGCCAACCTTCGGATGCCCAGAATGATCGCTTGCAGGCGGTCAACCGTGGCCAGCCGACCAACTCCGCCAGCAATATGGTGGAACTGGCCGAAGGCAAGTTTCAGGTGGAGCTGGGCGTCAAAGTCGCCAAGGCTTCCGACGAAATGCTCGGTACGCTGATCGACACCTACGCCTGATCTAAATGTGGGAGGGGGGCAAGCCCCTTCCCACATTTTCCCTGTTTTATCCTGAACCCTCTCTACACTCTCTTTGATGTGGCATCTCGCCGCAGGCCTTGTTGCGCCTGGGTTGATTCACGTCATGACAAACGGCGCTTGGACGACGCTTGACATCCCCAGGTCGTAAACGTATGTTTCAAACACCTGTTTGACCGCCACAACACATTCCACGCGGTTGTTCATTCCAGCTACATCAGCAGAGGTTTATCGCTATGCCTGACTACAAGGCCCCCTTGCGTGATATTCGCTTCGTTCGTGACGAACTGCTCGGTTATGAAGCGCACTATCAGAGCCTGCCGGCTTGCCAGGACGCTACTCCGGACATGGTTGACGCCATCCTTGAAGAGGGCGCCAAGTTCTGTGAACAAGTGCTGGCACCGCTGAACCGCGTGGGCGACATCGAAGGGTGCACCTGGAGTGAGTCAGGCGTTAAGACGCCGACGGGTTTCAAAGAAGCCTACAAGCAATTCGTCGAAGGCGGCTGGCCTAGCCTGGCCCACGACGTGGAACACGGCGGCCAAGGCCTGCCGGAATCCCTGGGCCTGGCGGTGAGTGAAATGGTTGGCGCCGCCAACTGGTCGTGGGGCATGTACCCAGGCCTGTCCCACGGTGCGATGAACACCATCTCCGAGCACGGCACCCCTGAACAGCAAGACGCTTACCTGACCAAACTGGTATCGGGCGAGTGGACCGGCACCATGTGCCTGACCGAGCCACACTGCGGCACCGACCTGGGCATGCTGCGTACCAAGGCCGAGCCTCAGGCCGACGGTTCCTACAAAGTCTCCGGCACCAAGATCTTCATCTCGGCCGGTGAGCACGACATGGCCGACAACATCGTCCACATCGTACTGGCCCGCCTGCCGGACGCGCCGGCCGGCACCAAAGGTATCTCGCTGTTTATCGTGCCGAAGTTCCTGCCCAACGCCGACGGTTCGGTGGGTGAGCGCAACGCGGTGTCCTGTGGCTCCCTGGAACACAAGATGGGCATCCACGGCAACGCCACCTGCGTGATGAACTTCGATGCGGCCACCGGTTTCCTGATCGGCCCGGCGAACAAAGGCCTGAACTGCATGTTCACCTTTATGAACACCGCGCGCCTGGGCACCGCACTGCAAGGCCTGTCCCACGCCGAGATCGGCTTCCAGGGCGGCCTGAAATACGCTCGCGATCGCCTGCAAATGCGCTCCCTGACCGGCCCGAAAGCACCGGACAAGGCTGCTGACCCGATCATCGTGCATCCCGACGTGCGCCGCATGCTGCTGACCATGAAAGCCTTCGCTGAAGGCAACCGTGCGATGGTGTACTTCACCGCCAAGCAAGTGGACATCGTCAAGTACGGCACCGACGACGAAGCCAAAAAACAGGCCGACGGCCTGCTGGCCTTCATGACCCCGATCGCCAAGGCGTTCATGACCGAAGTCGGCTTTGAAGCGGCTAACCATGGCGTGCAGATCTACGGCGGCCACGGCTTCATCGCCGAGTGGGGCATGGAGCAGAACGTTCGCGACAGCCGCATTTCGATGTTGTACGAAGGCACCACCGGTATCCAGGCGCTGGACCTGCTCGGCCGTAAAGTGCTGATGACCCAGGGCGAAGCGCTCAAGGGCTTCACCAAGATCGTGCATAAGTTCTGCCAGGCCAACGAAGGCAACGCCGCCGTTCAGGAGTTCGTGACACCGCTGGCTGCACTGAACAAAGAGTGGGGCGAGTTGACCATGAAGGTCGGCATGGCCGCGATGAAAGACCGTGAAGAAGTCGGCGCCGCCTCGGTGGATTACCTGATGTACTCCGGTTACGCGTGCCTGGCTTACTTCTGGGCCGACATGGCCCGCCTGGCGGCTGAAAAACTGGCTGCCGGCACCACCGAAGAGGCCTTCTACACCGCCAAGCTGCAGACCGCGCGCTTCTACTTCCAGCGCATCCTGCCGCGTACTCTGGCGCACAAGGCAACCATGCTGTCGGGCGCCAACAACCTGATGGACATGAAAGAGGAAGACTTCGGCCTGGCTTACTAAGCCTCACCGGGTTTACCTGAAACCGCCGCTTCCTTTGGGAGCGGCGGTTTTTTTTGGAGGATAAAAAACACAGCACAGCGCTCAGGGATTGCCGCCGGCTGCCGTTACAGTGATGGCAATGTGATACATGGCAGGCAGGGTGTGCTTAACTGTTCCGTCCAAGGCACATTGCCATCATTTTTTGCGGGTCGGAGTTTTACCCTTGTCACGCGTGTCCGCCGTACGTTTCAGTCATTTTCTACCTTCGTTGCTGCTCTTGCTGGCCGGGCTCTCGGCTGCGTACGTCAAGGACCTCAACGTCTTCTTCACATCACTGTTCAACGTGTTGCCCACCCTGGTGCTGTTGCTCGGCGGTTCGTACTGCGCGGTTTATCGGCGCCAGCGTGAGCTGTTTTTGATGATCACCGTGTACATCGCCTACTTCCTGCTCGATACCCAAACCGATTTCTATCGCGACAACGGCCGCGTGCGCGAAGACGCGGCGGTGGTGTTTCATCTGTGTTGCCTGTTGTTGCCGCTGCTGTTCAGCATCTACGCGCTGTGGCAGGAGAAAACCCATTTGTTCCGCGACTTCGTGGCCCGCTGCGCCGTGTTGCTGGCCATCGGCAGTGTGGCGCTGGCCCTGGAACAGAGTTTTCCGCAGGCGGTGCTGAACTGGCTGGCAGAGATTCGCTGGCCGGCGCTGCACGGCACTTGGATGAGCCTGATCCAGTTGTCGTATCCGATGTTCCTGATCGGTTTTCTCACCCTCGCCGCACAGTACTGGTACCAACCGCGCCCGCTGCATGCGGCGCAATTGGTCGGGCTGCTGGGGCTGTTCTGGATGTTGCCGAAAACCTTCATCCTGCCGTTTACCCTGAACATCATGTGTAGCCAGGTGATGCTGATGATTGCTGCGGGCGTGGCCCACGAGGCCTATCAAATGGCGTTCCGCGATGAACTGACCGGCCTGCCGGGGCGCCGCGCCCTCAACGAACGCATGCAACGGCTGGGGCGCAACTATGTGCTGGCAATGACCGACGTCGATCACTTCAAACGCTTCAACGATACCCATGGTCACGACGTGGGTGACCAAGTGCTGCGTCTGGTGGCGAGCAAGCTGTCCAAGGTCAACGGCGGCGGGCGTGCCTATCGCTACGGCGGTGAGGAATTCGCCGTGGTATTTGCCGGCAAGACCCTCGATGAGTGCATGCCGCACCTGGAAGAAATCCGCGAAATTGTCGCCAACTACGACATCAAGCTACGCAACGCGGACCGCCCTCATGACGATCAGCAAGGCCGTCAGCGCCGAGCGGGCAGCGGCGCGACGAGCGTGTCGGTGACCGTCAGCATCGGCGTGGCCGAGCGCCAGGCCGAGCAGCGCACGCCTGAAGAAGTCCTCAAGTCTGCCGACCAGGCACTCTATGCCGCCAAGGGCGCGGGGCGTAACTGTGTGATTGCCGCCGGGCAGACCCGCCGTGGCGCAGTGCGCATGGAAAGCGCTACCGGTTGAGTAATGGCGCTGTATTCAGCGGTTCTACAGTGATTGTTTGCGGCGTTCGCCGGCAGTAGGTTGAGACTATCTGCTGCCGGAGACATGACCATGCCTGAGTACAAAGCTCCCCTGCGCGACATGCGCTTTCTGATTGACAACGTGTTCGATTTCCACGGCCACTACGCCGCGCTGGGCGCAACCGACGCCAGCCCGGACATGGTCAGCGCGATCCTCGAAGAAGGCGCCAGATTCTGCGAGAACGTGCTCTCGCCGCTCAACCGCAGCGGCGATGAAGAGGGCTGCCATTTCGATAATGGCGTCGTTACCACGCCCGAGGGGTTCAAGGAGGCCTTCGCCCAGTACGTCGAAGGCGGCTGGCACGGTGTGGCGGCGGACCCGGCCTACGGTGGCCAAGGCTTGCCGCAATCCCTGGGTCTGGTGCTCAGTGAGATGATCGGCTCCAGCAATACCTCCTGGGGTATGTACCCCGGGCTGACCCACGGCGCCATGTCGGCGATCCACGCGCACGGCACCCCTGAGCAGAAAGACACCTTCCTGAGCAAACTCACGGCCGGCGAATGGACCGGCACCATGTGCCTCACCGAAGCCCATTGCGGCACCGACCTCGGCCTGATCAAGACCCGCGCCGTGCCACAGGCGGACGGCAGTTATGCAGTCACCGGCAGCAAAATCTTCATCTCGGCCGGCGAGCACGACATGAGCGCCAACATCATCCACTTGGTGTTGGCCAAACTGCCGGACGCGCCGGCGGGCACCAAGGGCATCTCGCTGTTTATCGTGCCCAAGTTCCACGCCGATTCCGGCGAGCGCAACGCGGTGCACTGCGGGTCCATCGAGCACAAGATGGGCATCAAGGCCTCGGCCACCTGCGTGCTGAACTTCGACGGTGCCAAGGGCTTTTTGATTGGCGAGGCCAACAAAGGCCTCAACTGCATGTTCACCATGATGAACCACGCGCGGCTGGGCACCGGCATGCAAGGCCTGTGCAACGGCGAGGCAAGTTTCCAGGGCGCGATCAAATACGCCAACGACCGCCTGCAAATGCGCTCGCTCACCGGCGCCAAGGCTCCGGATAAGGCCGCCGATCCGATCATCGTGCACCCCGATGTGCGCCGCATGCTGCTGACCATGAAAGCCTTCAACGAAGGCAACCGCGCACTGACCTACTTCACCGCGCAATTGCTCGACACTGCGCACATGAGCAGCGACGCCGCTCAACGCCAGGACGCTGAAGACCTGTTGGCGTTTCTCACGCCCATCTGCAAGGCGTTTATGACCGACACCGGGCTGGAAGTGACCAACCACGGCATGCAGGTGTTTGGTGGTCACGGCTACATTCGTGAGTGGGGCATGGAACAACTGGCCCGCGATGCGCGGATTGCGCCGATCTATGAAGGCACCAACGGCATCCAGGCGCTCGACCTGCTGGGCCGCAAGGTATTGGGCAGCCAGGGCAAGTTGCTGCGCGGCTTCACCAAAATTGTGCATAAGTTCTGCGCCGCGAATGCTGAACATCCGCAGTTCAAGGCCTTTGTGGCGCAGCTCAATCAATTGAACGGAGAGTGGGGCGAACTGACCACCCAGGTCGGCATGGCCGCGATGAAAAATCCTGACGAAGTGGGCGCCGCTGCCGTGGATTACTTGATGTACAGCGGTTACATCATCCTCGCCTACCTGTGGCTGCGCATGGCGATCGCGGCGCAGGCCCATGACGATGTCGAGTTTGCCAAGGCCAAGCTGGCCACGTGCGAGTTCTACTTCAAGCGCCTGCTACCGCGTACGGCAACCCACCGTGCAGCGGTGGAAGCGGGCAGCGAATGCCTGATGAGTCTGCCGGCGGAGGCGTTCGCTTTGTAATGACTTAAAAATACCAATCAGTCACAAGTGGACCCTATGTGTCTGAAAAGTTGTTCGGGTACACTCGGAGCCTGTAAAACCGATCCTATCGAATCACTTTTCACGTTCCCACGAGGTTTGCCATGGCTGATTACAAAGCGCCGCTGCGTGATATGCGCTTCGTCCTCAACGAAGTTTTTGAGGTCGCCAGCACCTGGGCCCAATTGCCGGCATTGGCAGACACCGTCGACGCCGAAACCGTCGAGGCGATCCTCGAAGAAGCCGGCAAGGTCACCGCCAAATCCATTGCCCCGATCAGTCGCAGCGGCGATGAACAAGGCTGCCGCTGGGACAACACAGCGGTGTTCACCCCGGACGGTTACCCACAAGCCTACAAAACCTACGCTGAAGGCGGCTGGGTCGGCGTCGGCGGCGATCCTGCGTTTGGCGGCATGGGCATGCCCAAGGCCGTGTCGGCGCAGGTTGAGGAGATGATCAACTCGTCGAGCCTGGCGTTTGGCCTGTATCCAATGTTGACGTCCGGTGCGTGTGTGTCGATCAACACCCATGCCAGTGAAGAACTCAAGGCGGCCTACCTGCCGAAGATGTATTCCGGCGAGTGGGCCGGGTCCATGTGCCTGACCGAGGCCCATGCCGGCACCGACCTGGGGATTATCCGTACCAAGGCCGAGCCGCAGACGGATGGTTCCTACAAAATCAGCGGCACCAAGATTTTCATTACCGGTGGCGAGCACGACCTCACCGAAAACATCATCCATCTGGTCCTGGCCAAGCTGCCGGATGCGCCGGCCGGGCCTAAAGGCATTTCGCTGTTCCTGGTGCCGAAGTTCATGGTCAACACCGACGGCAGCCTGGGCGCGCGCAACCTGGTGAGCTGTGGCTCCATTGAACACAAGATGGGTATCCAGGCGTCCGCGACCTGCGTGATGAACTTCGACGCAGCCGTGGGTTACCTGGTGGGCGAGCCTAATCGCGGGCTGGCGGCGATGTTCACCATGATGAACTACGAGCGTCTGGGTGTGGGTATCCAGGGCTTGGCGTCCGGCGAGCGTTCCTATCAGAACGCGATTGAATATGCCCGTGACCGCTTGCAAAGCCGTGCGCCGACCGGTGCCCAGGCGAAAGACAAAGTCGCTGACCCGATCATCGTCCACCCGGACGTGCGCCGCATGCTGCTGACCATGAAAGCCGCCAACGAAGGCGGCCGTGCGTTCTCCACCTACGTGGCAACGCAGTTGGACATCGCCAAGTTCAGCGAAGACGCCGCAGCCCGTGAACGAGCGGATAACCTGGTGGCATTACTGACGCCGGTGGCCAAGGCGTTCCTCAGCGACCTGGGCCTGGAAACCACGGTGCTCGGCCAGCAGGTGTTTGGCGGCCACGGTTACATCCGCGAGTGGGGCCAGGAGCAATTGGTGCGTGATGTGCGCATCACCCAGATCTACGAAGGCACCAACGGCATTCAGGCCCTGGACTTGATGGGCCGCAAGATCGTGGGTAGCGGCGGGGCGTTCTACACCTTGTTTGCTGATGAGATCCGCCAGTTCGTCGTTGAGTCAGGCCCTGGGTTAACCGAGTTCACTAAACCGCTGAGCGCGGCGGTGGATAACCTGGATGAACTGACGGCCTGGGTACTGGATCGCGCCAAGACCAACCCGAATGAAATCGGCGCGGCCTCGGTGGAGTATTTGCATGCGTTTGGATACATGGCCTACGCCTACATGTGGGCGCGTATGGCCAAGGCCGCGTTGGGCAAAGAGGCTGAAGAAGACTTCTACGCCAGCAAACTGGGGACGGCGCGCTTCTATTTTGCACGCCTGCTGCCGCGTATTCACTCGCTGAGCGCGTCGGTAAAGGCCGGGAGTGAATCACTGTTTCTGCTGGATGAGGCACTGTTCTAAGGGTTTGGAGGGCGTGTAAGCATTCTCTTACATGACGTACTGCTATTCGTCCTCTATCGCCAAATTGGATCCACGGATAATCTACTTCACATGGACGTCGCGCAGGAAGCGCAAAGCAACAACACGGACACGTAGGATTCTGCCAGGACGGCGGAGTGAAATGGATGTCAGGGAAACAGTCTGCAAAGCCCCGCTTCGGCGGGGTTTTCTTTTGCCTGCGAAAAAGTCAGGCCGGCGCCTGCGGGGCATTCATCACGTCTTCGAGCAAGGTGCGCAGCAACGCCACCGTCGCCTGTTGACGCTGCACATCACGGCAGACCAAGCCTACTTTCAGCGGCATCCGCGGTTCACTCAAGGGTTTCCACAGCAGCATCTGGCTGTTGTGTTCGTCCTGGGAGCGCCCCGGCAGCACGGTTGCCAGTTTGGTATGGGGCAGGCTGTCGAGAATCCCCACCATGGTATTGAGCTCAGCCTGTACTTGCGGTCGTCGCCCAAGATTGGCGAGCTGGCCCTGCCATATCTGCCTGATTTGAAACTCTTCCCCCAATAGCAACATTGGCAACTCGGCCGCTTGTTTCAGCGAGACTTTCTTGAATTCGCGCAGGGGATGATCGTCCGGGATCACCACTTTCAGCTCATCCTCATACAGCAGCACGCCGTGTAACCCCGGCTGACGCGGCGGCAGGTAACTGATGCCAATGTCCAGCGAGCCGTTGAGCAGCCGCCGTTCTATCTCAATCCCGGTGAGTTCATAGATCTGCACCACCAGGTGCGGCTGGGCCTTGCGCACCCGCTCAAGCATCTGCGGCACCAGGCTGGTGTGCACGGTTTGCAGCACGCCGATGGCCAAGGTGCGCAAGGCCTGGCCTTTGAAGTTGCGTAGCGCCTCGACAGCTTGCTGCATGCCATCGATCAACGGCAGCGCATGGTTGTACAGCGTGTGGGCGGCCAGGGTTGGCAGCAGACGCTTGCTGCTGCGCTCGAACAGGCTCACATCCAGGTTCTGCTCCAACTGGCGAATCTGCTGTGACAGCGCCGGTTGAGAGATCGACAGACGTTCGGCGGCACGGCCCACATGGCCTTCTTCATATACCGCGACGAAATAACGCAGTTGCTTGAAATCCATAAGACTTTCTTATCGAAAAAGCTGCAAAATCGAAATGGCCGTTGGCCTGTGAGACGCCTAGTCTAGCGCCTATTCGCAGGGCTTACAGGGCCGGATCGGGCAATGAACAGTGTTTGTGTTGATAGCGTTTACATAGGCAAGTCAAAAAATCCAAAGGCAGTGTCGGCGCCAGGCTTGGTTGCTATCGGGACGGATCTGTGAACTTGTTCTCTATCCGCCGCCCCGCGCCAAGCCTGGACGATTTGGTCCTGGATGCGCCGCGCAATGATCCCTCCAGCGAATCCTTGATGCCCACGGTGGCGCGGCCGCAACACGTCTTTGTGCGTGGCCAGGGTTCCTGGTTGTGGGACAGTGACGACCGCGCCTATCTGGACTTCAGCCAAGGCAATGGCGCCAACAGCCTCGGCCACAGCCCGCGGGTGTTGATCAAAGCCTTGAGCGAACAGACCCACGCGCTGATCAACCCCGGCATGGGTCTGCATAACCGCGTTCAACTCAACCTCGTTGAGCGCTTGTGCCACCGCACCGGCAGCGACCAGGCTTATTTGCTCAACAGCGGCGCAGAAGCCTGTGAAGCGGCGATCAAGCTGGCGCGTAAATGGGGCCAACTGCACCGCGGCGGCGCCTATCGCATCATCAGCGCCAGCAACGGTTGCCATGGCCGCAGTTTCGCGGCGCTGGCGGCATCGGCCGGGACCTTGGAAAACCGTTTCGAGCCGCAACTGCCCGGTTTCAGCCATGTGCCTTTCAACGACCTGCCGGCCCTGCACGCTGCTGTCGATGCGCAAACCGTTGCCATCCTGCTTGAGCCGATCCAGGGCGCCAACGTAACCCCCGCGACCGAACACTACCTCAAGGGCGTCGAGCGCCTGTGCCGTGAACTGGGAATCCTGCTGATCCTCGACGAAGTGCAGACCGGCCTCGGTCGTTGTGGCACGTTGCTGGCCGAACAACAGTACGGCGTACGAGCCGACATCATCACCCTCGGCAAAGGCCTGGGCGGCGGCGTGCCTCTCGCGGCGCTACTGGCGCGTGGTAGCGCGTGTTGTTTCGAAGTGGGCGAACTGGAAGGTACCCATCACGGCAATGCATTGATGGCTACAGCCGGCGCGGCGGTACTCGACACGGTGCTGGAACATGGTTTTCTTGAGCACGTGCGTGAATCCGGTCTTTATCTGGGCGAAGGCCTTGCCCGCCTGGCCTACCGCTACGAGCACGGCCAACTGCGCGGACAAGGTCTGATGTGGGGCCTGACGTTGTCGGATGATTCTGCCGATGCCGTGGTAAACGCCGCGCTGCAGGAGGGCCTGATCCTCAACGCCCCGCAACCTGACTGTCTGCGCTTTACCCCGGCGTTGACCGTGAGCAGAAGCAACATCGACGACATGCTCCTGCGCCTGGCCCGCGCCTTCTCCCGCGTGCGCACCGCACAACTGCAATGCCGCAAGGGCATCGCTGTTTAACCCCATTTTCCTGAACCGTCTCGCGGCATACGCGGCGCCTCCAGCCTGATTTTTTTGGCTGGGGGCGTTTTTTTGTGTGTGAAATTTTTGGATTGAAAGCGTTGATTGATCGATTTTGAAAATAGTGGCTTTTTAGCGGGCGTCGGCAAGGACTGCCGATGGGGCGTGACGCTTTTTCGCGTGCTCCATTTCTAATCTGTACCACTGGGTGGTATGTTTTATAGGAAGGGATATCCATGAGGCTCAGGCTGTTTAAAACACGCAATTTCGCTGATGCGGCCAGCAAGGCCTGGATTTGTGATTTGGAGTTGAGTGAGGCATTCGGCGAAATGCTAAGAGGGCAAGCAGACAACCTGGGAGGCGGGGTGTGGAAAAAACGCCTAAACCAGAACAGACATCGGTCTATTGTCTTGGCCAAGGGCAGACATTTTTGGGTTTATCAGCTTCTGTATGCCAAACAGGATCAAAGCAATATCAGCCAGAAGGATTTGGTCGGGTTGCGTGCGATGGCGAAGAAATATGAAGATTTAACTGAATCGGATGTCCAGCAGCTACTGGACTTCAAGGAGTTTGTGGAGATACATCATGACCAGAAAATATGAAAGTGAAGCATTGGAGTCGGTTCATCAATCGGCCAAGGCGTTGTATTCGATTGGTGCGATCAGCAAGACCACCCTTCGAGAGTTCGACGAGATGTGCTTTGCAACTGCCCCCGTGCAAATCCCGGCCGAACAGATCAAACAACTGCGCGAAACCAACCATGTCAGCCAACCCGTATTCGCCCGTTACCTGAACACCAGCGCCTCCACGGTAAAAAAATGGGAGTCGGGTGAGAAACAACCCAGCGGCATGGCGCTCAAGCTTCTGAGTATCGTGCAAAAGCATGGATTGGAAATCCTGGCCTGAGGGTGGCCCAGTGCCAGATTCCACTGAACCCTCACGAGCGCCCAAGGTCGATTAGCTACACGGCTCACACGAGCCGATTTTTTGGAGCTGACCCATGGACATCATTCGTATCATCATCGCCATTCTGCTGCCGCCATTGGGTGTGTTCCTGCAAGTAGGCTTCGGCGGCGCGTTCTGGTTGAACATTCTGCTGACCTTGTGCGGTTACTTCCCAGGCATCATCCACGCGGTGTACATCATCGCTAAGCGCTGAGGCCGTTAGCCTTTGGCGATGAGCCGTGAGTTGCGCTCATTGCGAAAGGCCAGTTGCTCGATGGTCTGGGTGGCGTGTTCGGCTTCTTCCCGTGCCTGAAGGATGATGCCGTGCTGCTCGGACTTGCTGCACACCGGGTCGGCATTGCTCGCATCCCCCGTGAGCATGAAGGCCTGGCAACGGCAGCCGCCGAAGTCCTTTTCCTTTTCATCACATGACTTGCACGGCTCGGGCATCCAGTCGTAGCCGCGAAAGCGGTTGAAGCCAAACGAGTCGTACCAGATGTGTTGCATGCTGTGGTCGCGCACATTCGGAAACTGCACCGGCATCTGTCGGGCGCCGTGGCAGGGCAGGGCGGTGCCGTCTGGCGTCACGGTAAGAAAGATACTGCCCCAGCCATTCATGCAGGCTTTCGGGCGCTCCTCGTAGTAATCCGGCGTCACGAAAATCAGCTTGCACGGGTGGCCTTCGGCTTCGAGCTTGGCGCGGTATTCGTTGGTGATGCGCTCGGCACGCACCAACTGCTCCTTGGTGGGCAACAACCCCACACGATTGAGCTGCGCCCAGCCGTAGAACTGGCAGGTGGCGAGTTCGACAAAGTCGGCTTCCAGCGCAATGCACAGCTCGATGATGCGGTCGATCTTGTCGATATTGTGCCGATGGGTGACGAAGTTCAGCACCATCGGATAGCCGTGGGCTTTCACTGCCCGAGCCATTTCCAGTTTTTGCGCGAAGGCTTTTTTCGAGCCGGCCAGCAGGTTGTTCACCTGTTCGTCGCTGGCCTGGAAGCTGATCTGGATATGGTCCAGGCCGGCCTTCTTGAAGTCGCTGATTTTCTGCTCGGTGAGGCCGATGCCGGAGGTGATCAGGTTGGTGTAGAACCCCAACTTGCGCGCCTCGGCGATCAATTCCGCCAAGTCCTGGCGCACCAGCGGTTCACCGCCGGAAAAACCCAGCTGCGCGGCACCCATTTCCCGGGCTTCGCGAAATACCTTGATCCACTGCTCGGTGCTCAGCTCCTTGCCCTGCTCGGCGAAATCCAGCGGGTTGGAGCAGTACGGGCACTGCAACGGGCAGCGGTAAGTCAGCTCGGCCAGCAGCCACAGCGGCAAACCGATAGCCGGTTTTTCAGGCAAGGGTGATCCAGTGCTCAGCACGGGCGACCTCCATGAATTGCTCAATGTCGTCACCCAGCTCAGGCACGCCGGGGAATTGCTGATCCAGCTCGGCGATGATCGCCGCCACGTCGCGCTCGCCGTCGATCAAACCGCCGATCAATGCGGCGCTGTCATTGAGCTTGATCATGCCTTCGGGGTAGAGCAGCACATGGCCCTTTTGCGCGGGCTCGTACTGGTAGCGATAGCCCTGGCGCCAGGTCGGTATTCTGCTGCGATCAAAGCTCATAAGGTGATCCCTTTATGCCAGACCCGCTGCTCGGTCACGCTGTGATACGGCGGGCGTTTGAGTTCGTAGGCCATGCTCATGGCGTCCAGCATGCTCCACAGGATGTCCAGTTTGAACTGCAGGATTTCCAGCATGCGCTCCTGGCCTTCTCGGGTGGTGTAGTGCTGCAGGGTGATCGCCAGGCCGTGCTCCACATCGCGGCGGGCCTGGCCCAGGCGGGTGCGGAAATACTCGTAACCGGCCGGGTCGATCCACGGGTAATGCTGCGGCCAGCTGTCCAGGCGCGACTGGTGGATCTGCGGCGCGAACAGTTCGGTCAGCGAACTGCTGGCGGCTTCCTGCCAACTGGCGCGACGGGCGAAGTTGACGTAGGCGTCCACCGCAAAGCGTACGCCGGGCAGCACCAATTCCTGGGAACGCAATTGATCCGGGTCGAGGCCGACCGCCTGGCCCAGGCGCAGCCAAGCTTCGATGCCGCCGTCTTCACCGGGCGCACCATCGTGGTCGAGCAAGCGCTGGATCCACTCGCGACGAATCTCGCGGTCCGGGCAGTTGGCCAGGATCGCGGCGTCCTTCAGCGGAATATTGACTTGGTAGTAGAAGCGGTTGGCGACCCAGCCCTGGATTTGTTCGCGGCTGGCGCGGCCTTCGTACATCGCCACGTGGTACGGGTGATGGATATGGTAGAAGGCACCCTTGGCGCGCAAGGCGGCTTCGAATTCGGCGGTCGTCAACGGTGTGTCAGTCATATCGTCTGCTCCTACAATTCAATGCTCATGCCGTCGTAAGCCACTTCGACATTACGTCGCACCAACTCCGCGCGCTCGGGAGAGTCTTCATCGAGGATCGGATTGGTGTTGTTGATATGGATAAGCACCTTGCGCTGCTCGGGCAACTGCTCCAGCACTTCGAGCATGCCGCCGGGGCCGTTTTGCGCCAGGTGGCCCATCTCGCGCCCAGTTCGGGTGCCGACGCCACGGCGCTGCATTTCATCGTCATCCCACATCGTGCCGTCTACCAGCAGACAGTCGCTGCCGGCCATGATCTCCAGCAGCGGCGCGTCGACCTTGCCCAGGCCCGGGGCGTAGAACAGTTTGCCGCCGGTGCGCAGGTCTTCGACGATCAGGCCGATATTGTCGCCGGGGTGCGGGTCGAAGCGGTGCGGCGAGTAGGGCGGTGCGGCGCTGCGCAGCGGCAGGGGTGTGAAGCGCAGGTTGGGGCAGGCCGGGATGGTAAAACTGGCGTCCAGCTCGATGCGGTTCCAGGCCAGGCCGCCGTTCCAGTGGGTGAGCATGGTGAACAGCGGGAAGCCGGTGCTCAGGTCTTCATGGACCATGTCGGTGCACCACACCTGGTGCGGGCAGCCTTCGCGCAGGCTCAAGAGGCCCGTGGTGTGGTCGATCTGGCTGTCCATCAGGATGATCGCGCTGATGCCGGTGTCGCGCAGGGCGCGGCCGGGTTGCATCGGCGCAAAGCCTTGCAGCTGTGCGCGGATATCCGGCGAGGCGTTGCACAGCACCCAATTCACGCCATCGTCGGAAATCGCGATGGACGACTGGGTACGTGCGTGGGCCCGCAGGCTGCCATCACGAAAACCTGCGCAGTTCACGCAGTTGCAATTCCACTGCGGGAAACCACCGCCGGCGGCGGAACCTAGAATCTGGACAAACATGATTGCTCCATCACGCAAAGCTCAAAACAAAAACGCCCCGGGCGAACCGAGGCGTTGTATTACCCAGCGGATTAACGGCTGGCGAAGTACATGGTGACTTCGAAGCCGATGCGCAGATCAGTGTAAGCAGGTTTGGACCAAGTCATATTCATACTCCTACGAAGGGATGGGACGTTTACTACCAAGTAATACATATAGTCCACCTCCAGTCGGAGATGTTCAGATGTGTGCGTAGGAATGTTACTCAATTCTTGGCAAGTTAGCGCTGTCTTGGTGGAAAAAGCCTGTTGCAGAGTTGGCAATGATCGACCTGCCGGCCTTCACACGTTCGAGGTTTGCGGGCCGTTGGCCACATAGCGCCAGCCCCCTTGGGCGTCGTTCAGTTGCTGGGCGGCCAGCAGCACGTCCTCACGGCTGCGGCCTTGGATCAACTGTTGAAGATGGGTGAGATAAGCCGACGGATGGCCGGCCAAGTGTGCGTGCCACAGCAGTTCGGCGGCTTGGGCGACCGGCAACGCTTGAGGTGAAAACTGTTGGGCAAGGGCAATATTGTCCAGGTCTTCGCTGGCGCCGACCAATGCCGGCAGTTGGGCCAGGAAGGTGTTCAAGTGTTCAACGATGCCTTCCAGGGACACGCTGGGAGACTGCACGCCAAATAACAGGCCGGTCTGTCCGTTTATCTGTCGGACACCGCTGAAGACCGCGTAGCCCAACTGCAACTCGACCCGCAGGCGTTGGTAGAACGGCCCTTGGAGCAGGTGTCCCAGCAGTCGCCACGACGCTTCGTCGGCCAGGGACGGGCTCGGTGTCGGGCAAAACAGCAACAAGGCGGCTTCAGGGGAATCGGTTTTTATCGCATGCCACACGCGTTGACCGCTGAAGGTTTGCTGAGGTGCTTCGAGGTGGGCAGGTTGGCCTGGCAGACGAGCGGCGGCGGCCTTGATCAGCGTTTCAGTCGCGGCGGGCAAACCCAGGCCCAGGCCATACCAGCGTGCGGTGGCCCAGGATGTAGGCTGCTCACGTGTCTCGACATTGCCGTTGGCGCAGCACGAGGGCAGCGCCTTGAGCAACGCCCGGATTGGAATCATTGGCGCTGGGGCAATGACCGCCTCTTGCGGCAGGTTCAGGCTTTGCGCCAAGGCCTCCAGCACGGCTGGCATGGGCTCGTGCAGTCCGGTCATCGTCACCCGCCAGTCAGTGCCGGTGGTTTCGAAGGACACTTCAACGCCCGCCTGACGTGCACTCTCACGCAATGGCTGCAAGGTGTTTTCCAGCGCGGCAGCAACTGGCGCGTCGAACCGCCATTGCAGGTATAGCGCGCCTTCATCGCTGTCATCCGCCAAGGCCTGGCTGAAGGCCAGCGCCGATACCTCGCGGCGACCCCGCGAGCGGTCCTGGGCAAAGGTGCGCAGGCCCCGGTGGGCGCTGGTTTGGCCGCGGATCAGGCCAGCGCGCTCTTCCTTGGCCGGTGGGCGCAGGAACGGGTTGGGCGGGGGAAGTTGCCAAATGTGCTCGGCGGGCGGCAGGTGCAGTGATTCAAGCAGGGCCTTGAGCGCGGCGATGTCTTGTTCGCACAGATCTTCACTGTCGTTTCGGGCCAATGCCAATGCGCCCTGGATCTGTTGTCGGCGGGCGTTCAGCAGCGCGGACTCTTCGCGAAGTGGCGTCCAGTCGCTGCGTGAGAAAAAGCTCAGCCAGTCGTGCAACAGCGCCTCAATCTGTGTCGTCGGTTTATCTGCGGTACCGAGCGTGAAGTCGATATCCAGTACGGCTTGTCCGGCGAAGTGATACAGCACGGACGCCTGCAGTGCACTGGCCAGTTGTTGTGCTTTCAACTCGGCGAGCAGCCCGCCCGGCGCAGAGGCGTTGAGCCAGGTGCAAAGGAAGTCCAGTGCGGCGCGGGGCACGTCACAGGTGATGACGTGGTGCAGGTGGCCGTCTTCGGTGTGCTGATAACGCCGGGCCGCGCCTTGCATCAAGGCGGGTGGCGCAGCCTGTGGATGCTGCGGGCCAGAGATCAGATGCTCGCTGAATTGCTGCGCCATGGTTTCCAGCGTTTGCAACGACTGCGGGCCGGCGAGACTCAAGGTCATCTGGCCGCTCTGATAGAACTGCGCGTGGAATTCCCGCAAGGCTTGCTGAAACGCCTCACGCTCCACCGGCAGGCTGTCGCGGTTGCCTGCGTGAAAGCCACGCAACGGATGATCTGCCGCCAAACGTTCGAGCAGCGTCACCTGCTGTTGAGCCTTGGCGTCCTGGGTCCAGGCGACAAACTCGGCGTGTAGCACTTCGCGCTCGCGCAGTTGATCTTCCAGCGCAAGGCGCGGATGGGTGAGCATGTCTGCCAGCCGCTCCAGCCCATCCGTAAAAGTCGAAACCGGCAGCTCGAAGAAGAAGTCCGTGGTGCGTTCGCGGGTGCTCGCGTTCACCTGGCCACCATGGCGTTGTACGTAGGCCATCAACCCTTCGCCGGTGGGAAAACGCTCGGTGCCAAGAAACAACAAATGCTCAAGGAAATGCGCCAGTCCAGGCCAATCCAGCGGCACATCATGACTACCGGCAGCCACCCTTAACGCTGCGGCGCAACGTTTCAAACGTGGCGCATGGCGCAGGGAAACACGCAGGCCATTGGCCAGGGTTAAGTGAACGGGATAAGGGTGGGCCGGGGCAGGCATGGGCACTTCCAGAACGGGGCAAGTGCCTATGCTAACAAACCCGTTGGGTCAGGGCTTGTGCAGCGGGCCGTAAAGCTCGGGGCGACGGTCTTGCAGATAGTGATTGGCGGCGCGGGCGTCGAGGATCGATTGGTGATCCAGCGTGCCGACAATCAAGGCTTCATCCAGACCCGCCTGGGCGATTCGCTGGCCATCCGGCGCGGCGATGCTGCTTTGCCCGCAGTACTTAATTTCGCCTTCGTGCCCGCAATAGTTGGCGTAGGCCACGTAGCACTGGTTTTCAAAGGCCCGCGCCCGCACGGTGACGTCGGCAACAAAATCGAACGGCACCATGTTGGCGGTGGGCACCAGGATCACCTCTGCCCCGGCCAGGGCCAGGCGTCGAGTGTTTTCCGGGAACTCCAGGTCGTAGCAGATCAGGAATCCCAGCTTCCACCCATTGAGCTCCACCAGTGGGAAGTCATCGTCGCCGGCGCTGAACATCGAATGGTCCAGATCCCCGAACAGATGGGTCTTGCGGTAGTTGCACAGGCGATGGCCGTGGGCGTCGATCAATTGCACGGCGTTGTAGATCTGCCCATCCTCGGCCCGCTCCGGATAACCGTACAAAATGGCCAGCCCGGCAATTTTCGCGATGTCTGCGATGATCTCGGCAGACTCGCCATCCTGTGCTTCGGCCAAGGCCCCGACGGCTTCTGCGCCGATGTTGTAGCCGGTGAGGAACATCTCCGGCAGCACCAGCACATCGGCGTCGGTCGCTTCGTGTGCAAGCCGACGCAGGCGCTTGAGGTTGCCCGCTACGTCCAACGGCAGCGGCGGGCATTGGTACAGGGCGACACGCATGGCGTAACTCCTTACTCAGCCAGGGCGATTGGCCCGATTTCATCGAACACATCACCGGGGCCGGGGTTCTCGGCGTGAGTGCTGCCGCCGAAGTGGGTCATGATGCCCCACACTGCGTTCAGCGAGGTTTGTACGGCGCCTTCCACCCACGCAGGGGTCCAGGAAACGTCGTCGCCCGCGATAAAAATCCCACGCTGTTCGGCGGGCATGTCCTTCTGCATAAAGTGCGCGTACATCCGCTGGTTGTAGCGGTAGTGGCCAGGCAATGCGCCTTTGAAGGCGCCGAGGAAATGCGGATCCGCCTCCCAGGACACGGTGATCGGATCACCAATGATGCGCGCCTTGATATCGACTTTCGGGTAGATCTTGTTCAAGGCATCCAGGGCCAGTTTTACCCGCTTGTCGATGGGCTGCGGAAGCATTTTCAGCGCGTCGCTCATCCACGAGTACGACAGGCAGATCACCCCTGGTTTGTCGTCGCCGTTGTCGAACAGGTAGGTGCCGCGAGTGAGGCGATCGGTGAGGGTCATGCTCATCAGGTCGCGGCCGGTTTCCGGATCTTTGTCTTTCCAGAAGGGGCGGTCGACCATCACGAAGGTTTTCGACGATTGCATGTAGCGCGTGCGGTCCAGGGCCATCCACATCTTTTGCGAGAACAGGGTTTCATCGCATTCGATCTGGGTGGTCAGCAGCCAGCTTTGGCAGGTGGTGAGGACGGCGGCGTATTCACGGGTGTCGCCATAGTTGTCGGTCACCGCGAAACGGCCATCTGCGGCGTGGGCAATGCGTTTGACCCCTGCGCGAGGTGCGCCGCAGTGCAGTGAGCTGAGGCTGGTACCGGCCGGCCAGTGGGCGCAGCGCTCCGGCACATGGCGCCAGATGCCCATGGGCACCTGGGCCACGCCGCCGACCACCAGGTGTTGGTGGTCGTCGCAGTTGGTCATCACCACCCGGAAGATTTCCAGCATCGAGTTGGGGAAATCCGAGTCCCAGCCGCCGGTGCCGAAACCGACTTGGCCAAACACTTCCCGGTGATGGAACGACAGCTTGGCGAAGGCCTTGGAGGTGGCGACGAAGTCGTAGAAGGTGCGGTCGTCCCACAGCGGTACCAGCTTGTTCCACAGCGCTTTGAGGCGCGGCACATCGCGGTCGCGAATGGCTTGCTGGATATCGCCGAACTGCGAGCCGGCTTCCAGCGCGTCGGCCCAGGCGTCGGCCACTTCCTGGAACAGGGCAGGCAAGTCAGAAAGCTTTTGTGCGTAGTGGGTCTGGCCTTCGAGGTCGATCACGGTACTGCCGGAGGCCGGCGTCAGCGGGTTGGGGAACGGTTTGGTGTCCAGGCCCAGCTTATCCACATAGTGGTAGAAGGCGGTGGATGACACAGGAAAGCGCATGCCGCCCAGCTCGGCGATGATGCCTTCGGCGCCTTCGAAGGCCTGGGAGCGCAACCGGCCGCCCATCTTCGAGGCTTCGTACACCACGGGTTTGAGGCCCAGCTTCATCAGTTCGTAGGCGGCGACCAGACCGGCGATGCCTGCGCCGACGATGGCAACTTCGGCGCCATGGTTGGCGGCGGGGATACTGCCCAGGCCGGCGGGGTGCTCGATCCAGTCATCAAAGGCAAACGGAAAGTCCGGGCCAAAGATGGTGATGGGTTTTTTACCGTCTGCCGGATGGCGATTGGTCTTGCTGAGGGTGCTGGACGGAATGCTCATGGCTGACCTTACTGGCGACTAGGCGGAAGGAACCCGCTGAGTATAGGAAAAGATGGCAGCCAGTTTAGGGAGCGTTGCGCTCGTTAATAAGACGCAATGTGTCGTCAAAATGGACTGTTTTCAGTCGAAGTGACGAGTTTGACGGTCAGATTGGTTGGCCGCGATCCAATTTGTTACTGAGGATGATCGAGGTGGTGGTTTTTTCCACACCATCGACACTGCCGATCTGGTCCAGCAACTGATCAAGCTGCTCCGGCGAATCCGTGCGCAGCCAGGCCACGTAATCAAACTCGCCGCTCACCGCGCACAACTGCTGCACTTGAGCCATGGCACTCAGCCTGCGCAGCACTTCTTTGCCTGAGCGTGGTTGCACGGTGATGCCCACGTAGGCCTGCAAACCACCGTCTGCCACACGTTGCCCCAGGCGCACGCCGTAACCGGTGATCACCTGGGTTTTCTCCAGGCGTGCGAGGCGCGAAGTCACGGTGGTGCGTGCGATCCCCAACTGCCGGGCAAGCATGGCCACGCTTTCGCGGGCGTTGATCTGCAGCGCGGCGATCAACTGGCGGTCGATTTCATCTAGGACAGGCAAGAGAGGCTCCATTTCGGGCGGCAACAGCCACGCATGTTACAGGCTTGTATCGGCCAGCAGGCAGCGGGCGAACAGCTGCGGGACCGGCAGATGCCGTTGGCTGTAGCGACTGAGCAGGATGATCTCACGGTAAAACGTCAGGCTGCCCAGGGGGATTGTTCTTATTTCAGGCGAACGCTCCAGCCACAGGCCCGCCTGGGGGATCAGCGATACGCCAAGGCCACATTCCACCATCTTGACGATGGCCTCCAGCTCGTCCAGTTCCAGTGCGACCTGTACATCAATTTTCTGCTCGCGCAGGAACCGGCTCACCAACCGACCGCCAAACGATGCACGGTCATAGCGGACATGGGGGTGGCTGCTGAGCAACTGCACAGGATCATCGCCAGTCATTGTGTGCGGCACGACCAGCACGAACGGTTCCTTGCGCAGCACCTGCACGTGCAATTCCTTGGGCAGATCGAACGGCGGGCGAATGATGATCGCCGAATCCAACTCGCCGGCATCTACCTGGCTCAACAACTCCAGGGACACGCCAGGGACCAACTTGCACTCGACCGTTGGCGCAGCCTGGCGCAAACGCACCAACGCCTGTGGCAGCAAGCCGGTCTGGGCGGTGGTGATGGCACCGACTTTCAACTCGCCCCGATATTCATCGGCGTCCACCGGCACCGCCATGCGGTTGAACGTTTCAATGATTTCCTTGGCCAATGGCAATGCGCGCAAACCCGCCGCATTCAGCGTGGCCTGACGCCCGGTGCGATCGAACAACTGCACCCCCAGCGTCTGCTCCAACTGCCGAATCTGCGCGCTGACCGCCGACTGTGTCAGGCCGCCATGCATGCCCGCCGCCGCGAACGTGCCATGGCGGGTTACGGCAATAAAGGTCTTCAATTCACGCAGCATAGGGTCTCTATTCATCGAAATAATTTGAGCTCGGCGCAAAAACTATCGTCTTTTCATCGGCTGAAGCAAGGCTAAACTCGGGGGACTTAATGCCCACAGAGGTTTGACCTGATGACACTCGCACCTTTTCACCTGGCAATTCCGGTATACGACCTCGCCGCTGCGCGGCATTTCTACGGTGAAGTCTTTGGTCTTGAAGAGGGGCGTTCCAGCGAACACTGGGTAGATTTCAACTTTTTCGGGCATCAGTTGGTCATTCACGAACACCCGAAAACCGCCTCCCAGGAATCAGCCCACACCAACGCGGTAGACGGCCACGACGTGCCCGTGCCGCATTTTGGCGTGGTGTTGGGCTGGGAAGACTGGCATGCCTTGGCGGACCGTCTGCAGGCCAGGAAAACTCGTTTTGTGCTGGAACCGCACATTCGCTTCAAAGGGCAGGTGGGGGAGCAGGCGACGTTGTTTCTGTTTGATCCGTGCGGGAACGCGCTGGAGTTCAAGGCATTCCGGGATATTGGGCAGTTGTTTGCGAAGTGAGACTGCCAGACACACAAAAGCCGCGCATTGCGCGGCTTTCTTGTTTGGTGGGCCCACACGGACTTGAACCGTGGACCAAAGGATTATGAGTCCTCTGCTCTGACCAACTGAGCTATAGGCCCTGTAACAGGTCGCGGATTATAACGATGGTTTCCCCGCTGTGCCATCCGAAAAATCCTCAATGTGCATGCGAAGGAAGGTCGCGGCAAAAAGCTCCGGCGGCAGCGGCAGGCTGACGATGTAGCCTTGCATCTGTTCGCAGCCTTCAGCGGCCAGGAAGGCTTGCTGGGCGGGGTTCTCCACGCCTTCGGCGATGATGGTGAATTGCATGCTATGCCCCAGGGCGATGATGGCGCGCACGATGGCGGCATCGTGGGGGTCATCGGGCAGGCCACGGACGAAGGATTGGTCGATCTTCAGGAAATCCAGCGGCAGGCGTTTAAGGTAGCTGAGGGATGAGTAGCCGGTGCCGAAGTCATCAATCGCCAGTTGAACGCCCAACTGCTTGAGTTGGTACAGCACCTCCAGTGCTTCCTCGGCCTGGCTCATGATGAAGTTTTCCGTGATCTCCAATTGCAGGTGGCCGGGGTCGAGGTGGTAGTCGCGCAACAGTTGTTCGATGCGACTCAGCAAGCCGGGATGTCGCAACTGCGCGCCGGCGAGGTTGACCGACAGCGGGCCGAAATCTTCGAAGGTGCCCTGCCAGGCGTGCAGTTGTTGGCAGGCCTGTTCCAATACCCAATCGCCAATTTGCAGGATCGTGCCGTTCTCTTCGGCCAGGGCAATGAAGTGTTCGGGGGGGACTTCGCCAAAGGTGGGGTGGTGCCAGCGAATCAGGGCTTCGGCGCCGATCAGTTCGTGTGTCACCAGGCTCAGTTTTGGCTGGTAATACAGGCTTAGCTCTTTACGTTCGATGGCTCGCCGCAGTTCGTGCTCCAGTGCCACACGTTCGTTGGCCTGGGCCGTGAGGTCGCGGGTGTAGCTTTCGACCCGGTTACGCCCCTTGGCTTTGGAGCGGTACATCGCGGCGTCGGCATTCTTGACCAGGGTGGCGACGTCCGTACCGTCCTGCGGATAGAGGCTTGTGCCGATGCTGGCGCTGATGAAGAACTCGTGCTCGCCAGCCTGGAAGGGCGGGGTGAAGCAGGCCAGCAGCTTATTCGCCAGGTGTTCGGCGTCGCTGGCGTGTTGCAGGCCGGGCAACAGGATGATGAACTCGTCGCCGCCCAGGCGCGCGACGGTGTCGATGTCTCGCAGTTGATCCTTGAGGCGCACAGCGATGTCTTTGAGCAGCAGGTCGCCGATCGGGTGGCCGAGGCTGTCGTTGATGTGTTTGAAGCGGTCCAGGTCGAGGAACAGCACGGCGCCCTGTTTACCGGTTTCCTGATGACCGTTGAGGGCGGCCTGCAACCGGTTTTCAAACAGCGTGCGGTTGGGCAGGCCGGTCAGTGGGTCGTGGTGCGCCTGATAGTCGAGGCGTGCCTGGGCCAGTTTGAGGCTGGAGATGTCGGCAAACACCGCCACAAAGTGGGTGATCAGTTGATCGCGGTTACGCACGGCGCTGATGGTCAGCCAACTGGGATACAACTCACCGTTCTTGCGGCGGTTGGAGATCTCGCCTTGCCAATGGCCATGGGCCGTCAACTGGTGCCACATGGCGGCGTAGAAGGCGCTGTCATGCTGGCCCGAGGCGAGCAGGCGCGGTGTCTGGCCGAGCGCTTCGGCTTCACTGTAGCCGGTGATTTCGCTGAAGGCGCGGTTGACGGCACTGATGTTCTGGCGGGTGTCGGTGATCAACACGCCTTCGGCAGTGCTTTCGAAGACGGTGGCAGCCTGTTGCAGTTTTTCCTGCATCTGCTGGCGTTCAGTGATGTCGCGGGCGATGGTGAGCATGCAGTCTTCATCGCCGATAGGCAGTGGGCGACTGGACAATTCACAGAGGCGTATCAGGCCATCGACGCGACGGATATGGCAGACAAAGTCGCGGACAAACCCATCACGCTGCATCAACTCCAGCATGTGTTTGCGCTCGTTAAGGTCGACCCAGATGCCAAGGTCCAGGCTCGATTGGTCAACCGATGTGGCGCTGGTGTGGCCGGTCAGGCGGCTGAAGCCTTCGTTGACCTCAATCAGCAGACCGTCGCGTTGGCGGCTCAGCAGCAAACCGTCGGGCGAGGCGTGGAAGGCTTTGGCGAACTTCTCTTCGGAGGTTTGCAGCAGCTGCTGGGTTTCCTTGAGTTGGGTGATATCGCGCACCACCACCACGATGGCTTCAGTCGTGTCCAACTGGAAGGGTTCTGCCGAGATAAGACCGGTAAAGGCTTGGCCGTTGCTGCGCAGGAACGGCATTTCAAGGTTGCGGATACTGGTGGTCTGGACACGTTGCAGCAGCTCGGGGCCGATGCCCGGGATGCCCCATATTTCCAGCTCTGTACCGGTTTTGCCGATCACCTCTTCAGCAGTCAGGCCGATTTGATCTTCGAAGGCTTTATTGACCTCCAGCAAGCAGCCATCGGATAGCCGTGCAATCACCAGAATGTCCGGGCATTGCTGGAACACCGAGGCAAATTTCTGTTCGGACAATTGCAGCGCTTCCTCGGTGCGCTTGGCCTCGCTGATATCAATCATCAGGCCGCGCAGCACAGGCTCATGACCGTGTTCGATCAGGCTGACAATGTCGCGTACCCACAGGCAGCGGCCGTCGGCGGTAATCACTCGGTAATCAACACTGTGGTCGCGGCTGGCACGGGTTTCGCGGTGGCAATAAGCTTCGGCACGTATGAGGTCGGCCGGGTGAATGATGTTGCGCCAGAAGCCCGGAATCAGCCAATGAGCGCGTGGGTAGCCGAGCAACTCTTCCGCGTGGGGCGACACGTAGCTGTAGGTGAAATCGGTGACATTGGCTTCCCAGGCGATGGCGGACAAGCTCTCTACCAGGCCGCGATAGTGGTATTCGCTGCTGCGCAATTCTTGTTCGAGAGCGACGCGGCGGGAAATTTCCGAACTCAGCCGACGATTGATCCGAATCACGATGGCCAATACGCTGCACAGCAGCAGTACGGCGGGCAGGCCGTACATCAGCAGGTCGTTCCAGAAGGTGCGGTTATCCGTGAACTTCCCCACCCAATGCTGCTGGATCGCGTCGGTTTCCTCCGGGCTGAGGTCGGCCAGGACTTTATCCAGGATGCCCACCAGCATTTTATCGTCCCGTGGTACGCCCATCGCCAATTGATAGCGGTAAGGGGTTTCGCCGCTGACGTAAAGGCCATCGAGTTTGAGTTCGCGCAGGCTCCAGACGCTGGACGCCAGGTCGCTGACCACGGCATCCACTTCGCCGGTCGCCAGGGCTTGCAGTGTGGAACTGACGTTGGGCAGTGCGACCAGGTTAAGGTCGGGATGGTGGGTACGCAGCAACTCGTGAGGGGCGTAGTTTTCCACCACCGCAACCTTCAGGCCGTAAAGATCCTTGAGGTTGCGCGGTCGTGCTCCGCCTTCGTGGGCAAGAATCACCATCGGGAAGTCGATGTAAGGCCGGGTAAAAGCCAGATAGCCCTGGCGTTCCGGGGTCGACATGATGCTGGCGATAAGATCGAGTTGGTTGTTTCGCGCCATCTCCAATACAGCGCCCCAGCTCGGCGGTTCGATTATCTTGACCCTGACGCCCAGGCGGTCCTGGATCAGGCGCACGTAATCTGCCGACAAGCCTTGGTATCGGCCACTGTCATCACGGTATTCGAAGGGTGGCCACGAGGCGTCCACGCCAAGTCTCAGCTCCTGATGGTCCGCCAGCCAGCCACGCTCATCATCAGTAAGAGTCAACGCGCCAGCCGTTGCGGTCCAGTTCAGCAGCGACAGCAGTATCACGGTCGGCAATCTGGGCATAACGGTCTCGTTATGGCACGGGGAATGTGTCGAGTGTAGACGGGCATTGCGGGGGGAGGAGGGGCAGTACAGGATTTTATCTATGCAAAACAAAACCCCCGGCCTGGGCCGGGGGTTCTGGTATCACTCGTCGAGGAAGGAGCGCAGATGCTCGCTTCGCGTCGGGTGGCGCAACTTGCGCAGCGCCTTGGCTTCGATCTGACGGATCCGCTCGCGGGTCACGTCAAACTGTTTACCGACTTCCTCAAGGGTGTGGTCGGTATTCATGTCGATGCCGAAACGCATGCGCAGTACCTTGGCTTCACGGGCAGTGAGGCCGGACAGTACGTCGCGAGTCGCTTCTTTCAAGCTCTCAACAGTGGCGACATCGATTGGCGACTGCATGGTCGAGTCTTCGATGAAGTCACCCAGATGGGAGTCTTCGTCATCACCGATCGGGGTTTCCATGGAGATCGGCTCTTTAGCGATCTTCAATACCTTGCGGATTTTATCCTCAGGCATTTCCATGCGTTCGCCCAGCTCTTCCGGGGTCGGTTCGCGACCCATTTCCTGCAACATCTGCCGGGAAATACGGTTGAGCTTGTTGATGGTCTCGATCATGTGCACCGGAATACGGATGGTGCGGGCCTGGTCGGCGATCGAGCGAGTGATCGCCTGACGGATCCACCAGGTGGCATAAGTCGAGAACTTGTAGCCGCGACGGTATTCGAACTTGTCCACAGCCTTCATCAAGCCGATGTTGCCTTCCTGGATCAGATCGAGGAATTGCAGGCCACGGTTGGTGTACTTCTTGGCGATGGAGATCACCAGACGCAAGTTCGCTTCTACCATCTCTTTCTTCGCGCGGCGGGCCTTGGCCTCACCGATCGACATGCGACGGTTGATGTCCTTGATCTCGGCAATCGTCAGACCGGTTTCGGTCTCAAGTGCAGTCAGCTTCTGCTGGCAACGGATGATATCCGGCTGCAGGCGGCCAATGGCTTCGGCGTACTTCGCCTTGCCTTTGGCCAGGGCGTCGCTCCAGCTTTCGTCAACTTCGTTGCCCGGGAACTGGCGCAGGAAATCGGTGCGCGGCATGCGCGCATCACGGACACAGAGCTGCATGATCGCACGCTCTTGTGCACGCAGACGCTCAAGGGCGCTACGAACGCGTTCAACCAGGCCTTCGAATTGCTTCGGTACCAGCTTGATCGGCATGAACAGCTCAGCCAGCGCCAGCAGCTCGGCAATTGCCAGCTTGTTGGAGCGACCGTGCTTTTTCAGGGCCTTGCGGGTGATTTCCATTTGATCGGAAACCGCACCGAAACGCTGGGCAGCGATGATCGGGTCTGGACCGCTTTCGACTTCTTCTTCGTCGTCGGTGCTGGCTTCAGCCTCGTCGTCTTCGGAATCGTCATCCGCTTTCGCGGCTTTCGGATCGACAGGCGGCGGTACTTCGGCAGCAGGCGGCGCAATGCCGTCGTCCGGGTCGATATAACCGCTCAGGACGTCGGACAGGCGGCCACCTTCGGTGGTGACGCGAGTGTACTCGGAGAGAATGTGGTCAACCGTGCCAGGGAAGTGCGCGATTGCGCCCATCACTTCACGGATGCCCTCTTCGATACGCTTGGCGATTTCGATCTCGCCTTCGCGTGTCAGCAACTCGACGGTACCCATTTCACGCATATACATGCGCACAGGGTCAGTCGTGCGACCGATGTCGGTCTCCACCGCGGCCAACGCAGCAGCGGCTTCTTCAGCGGCTGCCTCGTCGGTATCGGCGTCGGCCAACATAAGGGCGTCCGCATCCGGAGCACTCTCGTGTACGGGGATCCCCATGTCATTAATCATGCGGATGATGTCTTCCACCTGCTCAGGATCTGAAATATCCTCAGGCAGGTGGTCGTTGACCTCTGCGTAAGTCAGATACTTCTGCTCACGACCAAGGGTGATCAACTCTTTGATACGAGACTGCTGTTGCGCTTTTCCGGACATAACACCCTATCCACTGAAGGTCTTGGCGGGCAAAAAACAAGCCGAGGATTATACCCGAGCTATGACCTCACACGCCAGCTGAGGTCGGGTTTGATGCGGAAACATTCTGTTTTAAGAGGTCACGCATCTGTTTTGCTATCTGAATTTGCTCTTCAGCCGATAATCCCGGCTGTCTTGCTCTCATGATGAGTTCATCGAGGGTCTGCGTATGCTGACCCGCGGATAACCTAGTAATGGTGTCTAAAAACTGTTGTTCAAGGTTATCGCCGTCAATTAGCCACTCCTTTTCCGCAAGTGCTTTCAACAAGCGTCCCTGTTCTGTGCCGTGCCAGCGCGCCATCAACTGAATTGAGTTTAGCTTAGGATTTTTCTGCACAGCTTCGATCAGTGCGATCAGGACTTGAGCGTAGGTATTGCTCGCGTTGGCAAAATGGTCGGCACTTTCGACCTTGCCCGCCAATTGCGGGTGGTGAATGAGCGTGCGCAGGGCGATCAGCGTGGGCGCTTCTACGGCAACTGGCGTGCGCGGGGCGTAGGCCTCGTCGCGATCGCCGCGCTTACCGTTCTTGCTCCAGGGCTTTTTGTCCCACTTCTTGCCGCCGGCACCGGGTTTCTTCGGGGTCCATTCCTGCTGGGGCGCGTAGGCATCCTGCGGGTGGAAGTCGGAATAGTCCGGCATGGCGTCGTAATCCATGCCCGGATCGTAGGCGGGCGGCGCGTCCTGCGGTGCGCTGTGCACCAGCTGGCTGACGGCTTCGCCACTCAATCCGGTAATTTCCAGCAGGCGCTGGCGCATCAGGGTGCGCAGGTTGGCGCCTGGCACCTTGTCGATCAGCGGCGCTGCGAGGGTGGCCATATGGGCCTTGCCTTCGAGGGAGCGCGGATCGGCTTCTTCGGTCAGTTGCTGGAAGAAATAGTCCGCCAGCGGCTGCGCATGTTGGTTGATGCGTGCGCGGAATGCGTCGGTGCCTTCGGAGCGCACCAGGGTATCCGGGTCTTCGCCTTCAGGCAGGAACAGGAAGCGTGCGCGGCGCCCGTCTTGCAGGCTCGGCAGCGTGGCTTCGAGTGCTCGCCAGGCGGCGTTGCGGCCGGCCTGGTCGCCGTCGAAGCAGAACAGCACGCTGGGCACTACGCGAAACAGGCGTTTCAAGTGCTCTTCGCTGGTGGCGGTACCGAGGGTGGCTACGGCGTTGCGCAAGCCTTGCTGGGCCAGGGCAATCACGTCCATATAGCCTTCAACCACGATGATTTCATCGAGGTTGCGATTGTTTTTGCGCGCTTCGAACAGGCCGTAGAGTTCCTGGCCTTTGTGGAATACCGGGGTTTCCGGCGAGTTCAGATACTTGGGCTTGTCGTCCCCCAATACCCGGCCACCAAAGGCGATGATGCGGCCGCGGCTGTCGCGGATCGGGAACATCACGCGGTCGCGAAAACGGTCGTAGCGCTTGCCGGTCTCGGCGTTTTCCACCAGGAGACCGGCGTCGATCATGGCTTTTTGCTGCAGGGTGTCACTGCTCAGGTGCTTGTACAGGTTATCCCAGCCGGGCGGCGCGAAGCCGAGGCCGAAGTCGCGAGCGATTTCGCCGGTAAGGCCGCGGCCCTTGAGGTAGTCGACGGCGGCCTTGCGCTGCGGATGGCTCTTGAGTGCCTGTCGGTAAAAGTCGGCGGCGGCGGTGAGCAGTGGGTACAGCGGCGAATCGGTGGGTTGCCGCGGTTTGTGCGGGCGACCGCTTTCTTCGCGGGGGACTTCCATGCCGGCGGCTTTCGCCAGATCCTCGATTGCCTGGGGGAAATCCAGGTTGTCGTGGTCCATCAGAAAGCCGAGGGCGTTGCCGCCTGCGCCGCAGCCGAAGCAGTAGTAGAACTGCTTGTCGGGGCTGACACTGAACGACGGGGTTTTTTCTTTGTGGAACGGGCAGCAGGCGGTGTAGTTCTTGCCGGCTTTCTTCAGTTGCACGCGCGAGCTGACAACATCGACGATGTCGGTGCGGTTCAGAAGGTCGTCAATAAAGCTCTGGGGAATTAGCCCGGCCATGGCGTTCTCGTCATCACTGCGTGTAAATGAGGGCCCGTGAAGTGCTCAAGCGCTTGGGTCGAGTGGCTCGACCATCAATCGTCTGCTTGGGCTGTATGGAAGTGTATCTGCCGAGCATTCACTGACGTTAATTTCCAATCAGTCTTCGGCGAAGAAATGTTGCCCCAGGCTCCGGTCTTGGCCAATGGTGGCCTCGGTAGCTCATCGATGGGCACAGTCGACCGTTGATCGCCTGTTTACAGAATAAGTGTGCTCGTCAGTAGCCTTGTTAGGCTCGTCAGAAGAGACGTGCACCGCTGGCAAAAGAGCCAGTCCTGACGTGTGAAGCAGTTGTCTCAGTCGCGTGTGCGGCGTCGACGGCAAAGCATCAAGCGATATCTGCAAATGCCAATAGCCCGGCTGAGGGCCGGGCTTGGCAGAAGCGTGCTACGAACGTCTGTGTATTAGTACAGACGAACGGCGCGGCGCTGCTCGCGCTGAACTTTCTTGGCGTGACGCTTAACAGCGGCTGCTGCTTTACGCTTACGCTCAGAAGTTGGCTTCTCGTAAAATTCGCGGCTACGAACTTCGGCCAGTACACCGGCTTTTTCGCAGGAGCGCTTGAAACGACGCAGAGCTACGTCGAAGGGTTCGTTCTCTTTAACTTTGACGGCTGGCATCCAGAGCTACCTTCTTTCATTACCGGGATCAACGTTCTCGTCGCAAAAAATTCGCGGCTGAGGTCGTCGGTTTTTAAGGGTTGCGGATGTTAACCCCTCATTGACCGGAATGCAAAGCCTCTGATCGAAAACCGCTAGTCGGGAGGGGGAGTGGCGACTATTATGCGCGCCTTCGAATTTAGCCTCTACAAGGCGCAAACCCATGCTAGTACTGGGACTTGAAACCTCCTGCGACGAAACCGGTGTCGCACTTTACGACAGTGAACGCGGGCTTTTGGCCGATGCACTGTTCAGTCAGATCGACCTGCATCGCGCCTATGGCGGCGTGGTGCCGGAGCTGGCCAGCCGTGATCACGTCAAGCGTATGTTGCCGTTGATTCGTCAGGTGTTGGACGAGGCCGGTTGCGTGCCGACCGAGATCGACGCGATTGCCTATACCGCAGGCCCTGGATTGGTCGGAGCCCTTCTGGTTGGGGCCTCTTGCGCCCAGGCGCTGGCGTTTGCCTGGGGCATTCCGGCCCTCGGTGTGCACCACATGGAAGGCCATTTACTGGCGCCAATGCTGGAAGAAAACCCGCCTCAGTTCCCGTTCGTCGCTTTGTTGGTTTCAGGGGGGCATACGCAGCTGGTTCAGGTCGACGCAATCGGTCAATACACGCTGTTGGGCGAGTCGCTGGATGACGCCGCCGGCGAAGCGTTCGACAAGACCGCGAAGATGATGGGCCTCAATTACCCCGGCGGACCGGAGATCGCCCGCCTCGCCGAAAAAGGCGTTGCTGGTCGTTATACCTTCCCGCGTCCGATGTGCGATCGCCCTGGTTTGATGTTCAGTTTCAGCGGCTTGAAAACCTCTGCGCTCAATACCTGGCAGCACAGTGTCAGCGCCGGGGACGACAGTCAGCAAGCCCGTTGCGACATCGCGCTGGCGTTCCAGCAGGCCGTGGTGGAGACTTTGACCATCAAGTGCAAGCGTGCCCTGAAACAGGCAGGCATGAAGCGACTGGTGATCGCTGGCGGCGTCAGCGCCAACAAGGCGCTGCGCAGTTCGCTGGAAAAAATGCTCGGCGATATGAAGGGCGATGTGTTCTACGCCCGCCCTGAGTTCTGTACCGACAATGGCGCGATGATCGCCTATGCCGGTTGCCAGCGCTTACAGGCGGGGCAGCACGAAAGTCTGGCGATCAGCGTGCAGGCGCGCTGGCCGATGGAGCAACTGCCGCCTTTGTAGGCTGTTGTAGGGCTGCGACGTGAGAAGTGCTCATCGACGGTATTTAAAAATGCCGTTCGCGCCCGGCAAACAGGTCGCGTAGATTGCCCCGGTGACGCCAGACGATCAGCAGTGTCAGCACGCTCATCGGCAACAGCGCCGCGGGTTCCTGCCAGGCCAGCAAGGGCAGTGTGAGCGGCGTGGCGATCAGAGCCGCCAGTGAGCTGGTGCGGGTCAGGTAGAACGTCAGCAGCCAGGCGAGTACGGCCAGCAATGCTGCCGGTGGGTAGATCCCCAGCAGCATGCCGGCTGCCGTAGCGACACCTTTGCCGCCGCGAAAGCGGAAGTACAGTGGAAACAGATGGCCGAGGACGGCGCACACGCCCACCCAGGCCTGCTGTTGCAGGGTCAGGCCGACGAGGCTGGCGATCAGCACGGGCAGCAAACCCTTGCACAGATCGCCCAGCAGCGTCAGTACGGCGAGCTTCTTGCCGGCCAGGCGCAACATATTGGTGGCGCCGGCATTGCCTGAGCCACTCATTCGCGGGTCGGGGTTTCCCGTCAGGCGGCTGAGCAAAATGGCGAAGGACAGCGAGCCGAGCAGGTAGGCGAGAATCGCCAGTGACCAAAACATGCTAACTATTCCGGGCGAGGACGCCCTGATTCTAACGGGGCATCGCGCCCTTGTCGTGCTGCGGAGAAGAGCTTGGACAGAGTGTTTATCGAAGGCCTGGAAGTCGACACCGTGATCGGGGCCTACGACTGGGAGCGCGGAATCCGCCAATGCCTGCGCCTGGACCTGAGCTTCGCATGGGATAACCGCCCGGCGGCTGCGGGTGACGACCTGAGCCTGGCGCTGGATTACGCCAGCGTGTCCGCGCGTATCCAGGCCTTTGCCGAGCAGTCCCAGTACCAACTGGTGGAAACCTTTGCCGAGCGCCTGGCCGAAGTGCTGCTGAGTGAATTCCAGATTCCCTGGCTGCACCTCAAGTTGACCAAGCCCGGCGCCGTACCGGCCGCCAAGGGCGTGGGCGTGGAGATCGAGCGCGGATGTCGCTAACGCAGATTTACCTTGGCCTCGGCAGCAATATCGAGCGCGAGCCCCATTTGTGCGCCGGACTCGATGCGCTGGCGAGCTTTCTGACCGACGTGCGCTGCTCGGCGGTGTTCGAAAGCCAACCAGTGGGCATCAAGAGTGGGCCGTTTTTCAATTTAGTAGTGTCGGCCTATACCGACCTGCCGTTGAGGGAGCTGGATCGTCGTCTCAAGCTCATCGAAGCCGACAATGGTCGTTATGCGCCAGATCGCAAGGGCTTGCCGTTGGATATCGACGTGCTGCTGTACGGCGAAATGGTGGGTGATTTCGACGGTTTGATCCTGCCCCGCGCAGAGATCCTGAAAAACGCCTTCGTGTTGTGGCCGCTATCGATGATGGCGCCGGACCGGGTGCACCCTGAGGTGGGCAAAACCATGGCTGAGCTGTGGCGCGATGCGCACATCGACCAAGTGCTGGCGCCTGTTGCATTTGAGTGGCAGGGCCAGCAATTGACATCGAGCGCGCTCCTAATTCGATAGGGCGCGTTCTGCCTTGTAGGCTTGCAGCGCCTTGAGCCGTTCGCGCTTCAAGGCTTCGCCCAGCTCAGGGCCTTTGAAACCTCTCTCCAGCAGTGGCGCTACGGCCACTTCGCGCGCTGTCGTTGCTGCGCCGCGCAAATAATCTGCCTGTGGATAACTGCGTTGCTCAAGGCCCTTGCGGCCCCGAGCATCCATTTCACAGCTCACCACAAACTCTTCAAAGCGCTGCGGTCGGCGATAGACGTCAAAACTTTGCAGCAACTCCAGCAGTGTCGAGGCTTTCAGCTCCAGCGCTCGATGGCCGTGGGTGTGATATTGACCCACCAACAGCGCCAGTTCCTGGCAATCCCTTGGCACTTTGAAGCGCTCGTTGACCGCCTTGATCAGCTTCAAACCCCGATGCTCGTGGGCGATGTGCTGCGGCAACTTATCCACAGGCGTCAGGCCTTTGCCCAGGTCATGCAGCAGGCAGGCCCAGCGCACGGTGAGTGGCTGCTTGTGCAGTGTGGACTGCTCCAGCACGCTCAACGTGTGCACGCCGGTGTCGATTTCGGGGTGATGGGCTTCGGGCTGCGGTACTCCAAAAAGGGCATCCACTTCCGGCATCAGGGTTTTCAGTGCGTCACAGTCGCGCAGTATCTGGATAAACACCTGGGGCTGATCTTCCATCAGCGCCCGGGAGATTTCTTTCCAGCTGCGCTCCGGCGTCAGGGCTTCCAACTCTCCTGACTCGCTGAGTTGACGCATCAGTTCCAGGGTCTGCGGTGCCACCGTAAAACCCAGGTGTGCATAGCGCGCAGCAAAACGTGCAACGCGCAGAACTCGCAGAGGATCTTCGGCAAACGCGGGGGAAACGTGGCGAAGAATGCGCGCTTCGAGATCGCGCTGGCCGTGATAAGGGTCGGTCAGGTTGCCGTCATCGTCTTCTGCCATTGCATTGATGGTCAGGTCGCGACGGATCAGGTCTTCTTCCAGCGTAACCTCGGGGCTGGCGTGAAACACAAAGCCACCGTAACCCCGGCCGCTCTTGCGCTCGGTACGGGCCAGGGCGTATTCGTCGCCGTTTTTGGGGTCGAGAAAGACCGGGAAGTCGGAGCCCACCGGCTTGAAGCCCTTGGCCAGCATCTCTTCGGTGGTGGCGCCGACGACCACGCGGTCGATGTCGGTAACCTTGATGCCCAGTAAGCGGTCACGCACGGCGCCGCCGACTTTATAGATTTTCATGAAAAAGCCTCCATTAGCGGCACAGGATACCGCCTGTGCCGGACCAATGGAGGCTTTGCCGTTTCAGAGATGCACGACGGCCAGGTCCAGGCGGCCGTAGTCGTTGTCGTTGTGATCGCTGCGCGGTGGCACATGGTGAGTCTTCATCACCTGATCGCCCTGCAGGGTTTCCAGATGGATGTCGAAGCCCCACAGCCGGTGCAGATGCTTGAGTACTTCCTCGGTGGATTCGCCCAGCGGCTTGCGGTCATGTTGCTGGTGACGCAAGGTCAGCGAGCGGTCGCCACGCACATCGATGCTGTAGATCTGCACGTTGGGCTCGCGGTTGCCCAGGTTGTACTGCGCGGCCAAGGTTTCACGGATGATGCGGTAGCCAGGCTCATCGTGGATGGCCGGGACGACCAAGTCATCCTTGAGGTCGTCATCAAGGATGCTGAACAGCTTGAGGTCCCGGATCACTTGGGGTGACAGGTACTGCAGGATGAAGCTCTCGTCCTTGAAGCTGCTCATGGCGAACTTGATGGTAGACAGCCAGTCAGTGCCGGCGATTTCCGGGAACCAGCGGCGGTCTTCTTCGGTGGGGTGTTCGCACATGCGTCGGATGTCGCGGTACATGGCAAAGCCCAAGGCATAAGGATTGATGCCGCTGTAATAGGGGCTGTCGAAGCCAGGTTGGAACACCACGCTGGTATGAGACGTGAGGAACTCCATCATGAAGCCATCGGTGACCAGGCCTTCGTCGTACAGGTCGTTCATCAGCGTGTAGTGCCAGAACGTCGCCCAGCCTTCGTTCATCACCTGGGTTTGGCGTTGTGGATAAAAGTACTGGGCGATCTTGCGCACGATGCGCACGATTTCCCGTTGCCATGGCTCCAGCAGCGGCGCGTGTTTTTCCAGGAAATACAGGATGTTTTCCTGAGGTTCGGCGGGGAAGCGTGCGTTGTCCTTGTCGCTGTTCTTACCGGCTTTTTTAGGAATGGTGCGCCACAGGTCGTTGATCTGCTTTTGCAGATGCTCCTCGCGCTCCTTCTGGCGCAGGCGTTCTTCCTCGGCGGAAATCGGGTAGGGGCGTTTGTAGCGGTCGACCCCGTAGTTCATCAGGGCATGACAGGAGTCGAGCAAGTCTTCTACCGCATCGATGCCGTGGCGCTCCTCGCACTGCATGATGTACTGCTTGGCGAACACCAGGTAGTCGATGATCGAGCTGGCATCGGTCCAGGTGCGGAACAGGTAGTTGCCCTTGAAAAAGCTGTTATGCCCATAGCAGGCGTGAGCCACTACCAAAGCCTGCATACAGATGGTGTTTTCTTCCATCAGGTAGGCAATGCACGGGTCGGAGTTGATCACGATCTCGTAGGCCAGGCCCATCTGGCCTCGGGTGTAGGATTTCTCGGTGCTGAGGAAGTGTTTGCCGTAGGACCAATGGTGATAACCCAGCGGCATGCCGACGGACGCGTAGGCATCCATCATCTGCTCGGCGGTAATCACTTCGATCTGGTTGGGGTATGTGTCCAGGGCATAACCCGCCGCGATCCGGCTGATTTCCCGGTCATAGGCCTGGATCAGTTCAAAGGTCCACTCGGAGCCGGTGGAAATGGGTTGGCGCTTAGTCTCTTTTTTGGCGGTCATGTCACTAACCTGCGCTGGAAGAGTTCACGGAAGACCGGGTAGATATCGCCGGCCGAGACCAGTTGCTGCTGGGCGAACGTGTCGGCAAAGGCTTCGCCGATGCGCTCGTATTCGAACCACAGGGCCTGGTGCTCACGGGGGGTGATTTCGACGTAGGTGTAATACTGCACGAACGGCATGATCTGGTTGATCAGGATGTCGCGGCAAATGGGGGAATCATCGTTCCAGTTGTCGCCGTCCGAGGCTTGGGCGGCGTAGATGTTCCACTCGTTGGCCGGATAGCGCTCGGCCATGATCTCCTGCATCAGCTTCAGGGCACTGGACACGATGGTGCCGCCGGTTTCCCGCGAGTAGAAGAACTCTTCTTCGTCGACTTCCCGGGCGCTGGTGTGATGGCGGATGAATACGACGTCGATCTTGTCGTAATTGCGCTTGAGGAACAGGTACAGCAGGATAAAGAACCGCTTGGCGATGTCCTTGGTGGCCTGGGTCATGGAGCCGGAGACGTCCATGAGACAAAACATCACCGCCTTGGAACTGGGATTGGGTTGTTTGACCAGCAGGTTGTATTTCAAGTCGAAGGTGTCGAGGAAGGGCACGCGGTGAATACGCGCGCTGAGTTTCTCGATTTCCCCCTCGATTTCCTGGATATCGCCGAAGTTGTCCGGTTCTTCGCGCTTCAAACGCGCCAATTCTTCCTTGGCTTCCTTCAGTTTGGCGCGGCTGCTCCCCGACAGGGCGATGCGCCGCGCATGGGCCGAGCGCAGGGTACGGATGATATTGATCCGTGACGGGTTGCCCTCGTTGCTGATACCCGCTCGCACGGTTTTGAAGGTGTCGGTACCCGTCAGGTTGCGTTTGACCAGGTTGGGCAGTTCCAGGTCCTCGAACATGAATTCGAGGAATTCTTCCTGGGTGATCTGGAACACGAACTCATCCATGCCTTCGCCGGAGTTGCCGGCCTTGCCCGGACCTTTGCCGCCCGCACCGCCTTGGGGCCGCTGGATATGTTCGCCGGTGGTGAATTCCTTGTTGCCTGGATGCACGACGGTCTGTTTGCCGCCGCGACCGTGGTGCAGCACCGGTTCGTCGATGTCCCGTCCGGGGATGCTGATTTGCTCGCCATGTTCCATATCGGTAATGGAACGGCGGCTGACGGCCTCTTCAACGGCCTTTTTGATGTGGTCACGGTAACGCCGCAGGAAACGCTGGCGGTTTACCGTGCTCTTGTTCTTGCCATTGAGGCGTCGGTCGATCACATAGCTCATGGGGAGCCCTCCGGGCAGCTTCACGTTACAAGCTTCAAGCCGCGAGCTGGAAGCTTAGAGACAAGCGGTCAGCTGCCAGGCCAACTGCCTGGCAGTGAACGCTTGCCGCTGCCTTACTGTGATTTACGAACCCGCAGGTACCACTCGGAGAGCAGCCGTACCTGTTTGTCGGTGTAGCCACGCTCGACCATTCGTGTGACGAAGTCGTTGTGTTTTTGCTGATCCTCCTTGCTGGCCTTGGCGTTGAAGCTGATGACCGGCAGCAGGTCTTCGGTGTTGGAGAACATTTTCTTCTCGATGACCACCCGCAGCTTCTCGTAGCTGAGCCAGGTCGGGTTCTTGCCGTTGTTGTTGGCGCGGGCGCGCAGGACGAAGTTGACGATTTCGTTGCGGAAATCCTTCGGATTGCTGATGCCGGCCGGTTTCTCGATTTTCTCCAGTTCCTCGTTGAGGGCGACGCGGTTGAGAATCTCGCCGGTTTCCGGGTCGCGGTATTCCTGGTCCTGGATCCAGAAGTCGGCGTACAGCACGTAGCGGTCGAAGATGTTCTGGCCGTACTCGCTGTAGGACTCCAGGTACGCAGTCTGGATTTCCTTGCCGATAAACTCGATGTAGCGCGGTGCCAGGTATTCCTTGAGGAAGCGCAGGTAGCGTTCGCGGGTTTCCGCCTGGAACTGTTCCTGTTCGATCTGCTGTTCCAGTACATAGAGCAGGTGCACCGGGTTGGCGGCGATCTCGTGCGGGTCGAAGTTGAAGACTTTGGACAGGATCTTGAACGCAAAGCGTGTCGACAGGCCGTTCATGCCCTCATCCACGCCCGCCGTGTCGCGGTATTCCTGGATCGACTTGGCTTTAGGATCGGTGTCCTTGAGGTTCTCACCGTCGTACACGCGCATCTTCGAGTAAATGTTCGAGTTCTCCGGCTCCTTGAGGCGCGACAGCACGGTGAACTGGGCGAGCATCTTCAGGGTGTCGGGTGCGCAATGGGCCTTGGCCAGGGAACTGTTGAACAGCAGTTTGTCGTAGATCTTGATCTCATCGCTGACACGCAGGCAGTACGGCACCTTGACGATATAAATCCGGTCGATGAAGGCTTCGTTGTTCTTGTTGTTGCGAAAGGTATGCCATTCCGATTCGTTGGAGTGGGCCAGCAGAATCCCGGTGAACGGAATCGCGCCCAGGCCTTCGGTGCTGTTGTAGTTACCTTCCTGGGTCGCGGTCAGCAGTGGGTGCAGCACCTTGATCGGTGCCTTGAACATTTCCACGAACTCCATCAGGCCCTGGTTGGCCCGGCACAGTGCGCCAGAGTAGCTATAAGCGTCGGCGTCGTTCTGCGGGAATTCTTCGAGTTTGCGGATATCGACCTTGCCCACCAGCGCGGAAATATCCTGGTTGTTTTCGTCACCCGGCTCGGTCTTGGCCACGCCGATCTGGTTGAGGATCGACGGGTAGAGTTTCACGACACGGAACTGGCTGATGTCGCCGCCAAATTCAGCCAGGCGCTTGGTGGCCCAGGGCGACATGATGGTGTTGAGGTAGCGTCGTGGGATGCCGAAGTCTTCTTCGAGGATCGCGCCATCTTCCGTGGCGTTGAACAGGCCCAGTGGCGACTCGAAGACCGGCGAGCCCTTGATCGCGTAAAAGGGCACTTTCTCGATCAGCTGTTTGAGCTTTTCGGCCAGGGACGACTTGCCACCGCCGACGGGACCGAGCAGGTAAAGGATCTGTTTCTTCTCTTCCAGGCCTTGGGCGGCATGGCGGAAATAGGAGACGATCTGGTCAATGCATTCTTCCATTCCGTGGAAGTCTTCAAAGGCCGGATAGCGGCGGATCACCTTGTTGGAAAATATTCGCGACAGGCGCGAATTGTTCGAGGTGTCCACCAGCTCCGGCTCGCCAATTGCCAGCAGCAGGCGTTCGGCGGCAGACGCGTAGGTGCTGCGGTCCTTTTTGCACAGCTCTAGATACTCTTGAAGCGTGAGTTCTTCTTGCTGTGTGGACTCGAAGCGTTGTTGGAAGTGGCTAAAAATACTCATGACGTCGTCACCTCGCTCGATACGTGGAGCCGACGCCGGATCAATCAGTCGATGCTGGCAGCCATTGGCAATCGCCAACGGCCGTTTTCCCCCCAGAACACCCTAAACCCTACCGATGACCCGCACGCCGGTGTACCGGCTCTCCCCTGATTCGGATGGCCTGCGCTTAAGGATAGTTCGGAATCCGGGAGGTCAAGGCGCGATACGCAATTAGTTTGCCTGCGCCGTTCGTCAGAAACGGCGCGAGCCCAAGCGTCACGCGGGGTAGCGGGGTTTGAAAAAAATTATTGCGAATCGCCCGAGGAAATTTCCTCAGGATAGGTCGTACGCCACAGCTCAAAACCACCGTCCAGGCTGTAGACGTCGGAGAAACCCTGGCTGATCAGGTAGGCGGCGGCGCTCTGGCTGGAGTTGCCGTGGTAGCAGGCCACGATCAGCGGCGCGTCGAGGTCGGCCGCACGGATGAAGTCGGCGATGTTGACGTTGTCCAGGTGCTGGGCGCCGGTGATGTGGGCGGCGGCGTAAGTGGGCTGGTCGCGGATATCCACGACCACTGCACCTCGCTCGCGCAGAGCCTGGGCATCTTTGGGGGGGATACGTTTGAATTCGCTCATGGCAGGCTCCTAAGGCTTGACTGCGGTCTGCTGTGTAACGGAAAGGGGGGATTCACACTGGCAGGTGTGGCGCGCGCCGGTGTCGATGTTCATCAGGGTCATGGCGCCGCCCCACACGCAACCGGTGTCGAGGGCGAACACGCCGGGTTCGTTGCACTTGCCTTCCAGGGCGGCCCAGTGCCCGAAGATGATCTTGGTGTTACGGGTCTTGCGTTCCTTGTGGGCGAACCAGGGCTTGTAGCCGGGCAGGGCGGTGTCGGCGCCTTCCTTGCTCTTGAGGTCCAGCTTGCCCTCGGCGGTGCAGAAACGCATGCGCGTGAAGTAGTTGGTGATCACCCGCAGGCGGGCGACGCCGGTCAGGTCGTTGTCCCATTTCACCGGTTCGTTGCCGTACATGCCGTCGAGGTAGGCGGTGTACAGGCTGTCGTCGGCCAGGGCGCTTTCAACTTCAGCGGCGCACTTGAGGGCCTTCTTCAGTGTCCACTGCGGCGGGATACCCGCATGCACCAGGGCCATGTTGCGGCCTTCGTCGTAATGCATGATCTTTTGCCGGCGCAGCCAGTCGAGTAACTCGGCCCGGTCGGGAGCTTCGAGGATTTCCCGTAGCGTGTCGCCCTTTTTCAGGCGCTCGATATTGTTGCCGGCCGCCAGTAGATGCAGGTCGTGGTTGCCGAGTACGCATACCAGGGAATCACGCAGGCTATATAAGTAGCGCAGGGTATCCAGTGACTCGGGGCCGCGATTGACCAGGTCACCGACCAACCAAAGCCGATCGTTGGCCGGATCGAAGGCCGCGCGCTCAAGCAGGCACTTGAGCGGTTCCAGGCAGCCCTGCAGGTCACCGACCGCGTAGGTCGCCATCAGTGCAGGGCTCCCGGTACGGCAAGGCGAAACGGCTTGATGATGGCGTCGAACAGTTGGCCGTCAGTGGCTTTCATCTGATACGAGCCTTGCATGGTGCCGACCTTGGAGGTCATCACCGTGCCGCTGCTGTAGGTGTGGCTGGCGCCAATGTCGATCAACGGCTGCTGACCAACCACGCCTGCGCCGCGTACTTCTTCGACCTGGCCGTCACCGTCGGTGATCACCCAGTGGCGTGACAGCAACTTGGCCGGCACGAGCCCGTTGTTCTTCACCGTGATGGTGTAGGCAAAGGCAAAGCGGTTGTGTTCAGGTTGCGATTGGTCCGCCAGGAAGCGGGTGACGACGCTGACGTCGATCTGGTAGCGAGGATCGGACATGCAAGAGGCCTTAAAAGCAAAAGCGGAGGACAGCAGATGCGGATCAGTCTAGGCCAAGAGGTGGGCACTAGGCCAGACATGTGTCTGGCCATGCCTGGGTGCTTCAGTCGGCGGCTGGCGCAGGCTGGATGGCAAGCTGGTCGGCCAGGCGCACAAACGCGGCGAGGTCCAGTTGCTCGGGGCGCAGGCTGCCGTCGACGCCGGCGGCTTCGATTTCGGCGTTGCTCAGCAGTGCTTTGAGCGTGTTGCGCAGGGTTTTGCGGCGCTGGTTGAACGCCTCGCGCACCACGCGCTCCAGCAACTTGTGATCCTTGGCCGGGTGCGGCAGTACGGCGTGTGGCACCAGGCGGACGATGGCCGAGTCGACCTTAGGTGGCGGATTGAATGCACCTGGACCTACGTTAAACAGGTGTTCAACACGGCAGTGGTACTGAACCATGATCGACAGACGGCCCCAGTCACCACCGCCAGGGCCTGCGGCCAGGCGCTCCACCACTTCTTTCTGCAGCATGAAGTGCATGTCGCGGATGATCCCGGCGTTGTTCAGCAGGTGGAAAATCAGCGGCGTAGAGATGTTGTACGGCAGGTTACCGACCACGCGCAGGCTGTTGGGCGCGGCGTTGAGGGAGTTGAAGTCGAACTTCAGTGCATCGCCCTGGTGCAGGTTGAAGTTGGATTTGCCGGCGAACTGCTGGTTCAGGATCGGGATCAGATCCTTGTCCAGTTCAACCACGTCCAATTGGCCCCCGCTGGCCAGCAGGCCTTGGGTCAGTGCGCCCTGGCCGGGGCCGATTTCCAGCAGGCGGTCTTCGGGCTTGGCATGGATGGAGCGCAGGATGCGGTCGATCACGCCGGCGTCGTGCAGGAAGTTTTGCCCGAAACGCTTGCGCGCCCGGTGTTGGTAATGCTCAGTCATATACGGGTCTCGGCCATCTGATAGGCGGTTTCCAGGGCCACGTGCAGGCTGCCGGTATCGATCTTGCCGCTGCCCGCCAGGTCCAGGGCAGTGCCATGGTCGACGGACGTGCGGATGATCGGCAGGCCCAGTGTCACGTTGACGGCGGCGCCGAAGCCTTTGTATTTCAGCACCGGCAGCCCCTGGTCATGGTACATCGCCAGCACTGCGTCGCAGTGCTCCAGATATTTGGGGGTAAACAGAGTGTCCGCTGGCAGTGGGCCACGCAGGTCCATGCCTTCTTGGCGCAGACGCTCCAGGGTTGGTTCGATGATGTCGATTTCTTCATGGCCCAGATGACCGCTTTCACCGGCATGGGGGTTGAGCCCGCAGACTAGGATGCGCGGTTGGGCGATGCCGAATTTTTGCTGCAGATCGGCGTGCAGGATGCGCGTGACGCGCTCCACACGTTCAGCGGTGATGGCGTCGGCAATCTCACGCAGCGGCAGGTGCGTGGTCACCAGTGCGACCCGCAGGCCGTGCGTTGCCAGCATCATCACGACTTGTTCGGTGTGGGTCAGTTCAGCGAGGAATTCGGTGTGGCCGGAAAAGGCGATGCCGGATTCGTTGATCACACCCTTGTGTACCGGGCCGGTAATCATTCCTGCGAAGTCGCCGTCGATGCAGCCTTGCCCGGCTCGGGTCAGGGTTTGCAGCACAAATGCCGCATTGGCTTTGTCCAGTTGCCCGGCAATCACCTTGGCTGCAAGTGGGGTGTCCCACACATACAGGCTACCGGCTGGCGCCGGCAGGTCGGGCCAGTTGCCCGATGCCACGTCCAGCAAGTTGACGGCCACACCCAGTTGCGCGGCCCGCTCAATGAGCAGGTCGCGGCTGGTGATGGCAATCAGGGGGTGTGGCTGGGGCTGCGAGGCGAGCAGCAGGCACAGGTCTGGACCTATACCGGCCGGCTCGCCGGGTGTTACCGCGAAACGCTGGGGTTTCACTGTACTGCCTGGTCGGTGCCTGTTTGCTCGGCGCCTGGCAGCTTGTTTTCCACGTAGGCTTCGTCACGGATCTGACGCAACCACGTTTGCAGCTCTTCGTCGTATTTGCGGTTACGCAGTACGTTCAGTGCTTGTTGCTCGCGGGCCTGGCTGGTGTTGTCGGTGGCGCGACGGCCAAGGACTTCCAGTACATGCCAGCCATATTGGGTCTTGAACGGCTTGGACAGCACGCCCTGTGGTGTATCGGCCATCACCTGCTGGAACTCCGGCACCAGGGCTTTCGGGTCGATCCAGTTCAGGTCGCCGCCGTTGAGGGCCGAACCAGGGTCTTCCGAAAAGCTCTTGGCCAGGGTGGCGAAGTCTTCACCGCCTTCGATGCGGTCATAGATCTTCTGGGCCAGTTCCTTGGTTTGTGCTTCGGTGCGGATCTCGCTTGGTTTGACCAGGATATGACGAACATGCACTTCGTCTTTCAGCGAGGTCTCGCCACCGCGACGTTCCAGCAACTTCAGGATGATGAAACCGCCTGGGGTACGCGCTGGCTGGGTGATACCACCCACTTCCATGGCGCTCAGCTCGCGGTCAAACGGAGGTGGCAACTGAGCAGCTTTACGCCAGCCCATGTCGCCGCCTTCAAGAGCGTTGTCGCTGCCGGACTGGGCAATAGCCATCTGGGCAAAATCTGCACCCGCCTTCAGGCGCTCATAAATGGCCTGGGTCTTGGCGGCGGCGGCATTGAGCTGCTCGGAGTTGGCGCTGTCCGGGGTCGGGATCAGGATATTGGCCAGGTGCAGTTCTTCGGAAAGCTGCATCTTGCCCAGGTCCGACGCCAGGAAGTTCTTCACTTCCTGTTCGGACACCTGAACCCGCTCGGCCACCCGGCGCTGACGCACACGGCTGATGATCATCTCGCGGCGGATCTGGTCACGGGCGTCTTCATAGGAGAGCCCGTCGTGAGCCAGGGCGGCGCGGAACTGATCAATGCTCATGTTGTTGCGTTGCGCAATGGTGCCAACGGCCTGGTTCAGCTCTTCGTCCGAAATGCGGATGCCGGAGCGGTCGCCGATCTGCAGTTGCAGGTTTTCAACGATCAGACGTTCCAATACCTGTTGGTCCAAGACGCTGGTAGGCGGCACACCACCGCCACGCTTGGCGATGGTTTGCTGAACTTCCTTGACGCGTTGGTCCAGTTGGCTCTGCATGATCACGTCGTTATCGACGATGGCCACAACCTTGTCCAGCTGTTGAACCGCAGCGTGTGCCGATGCGGTCCCCAGGAACAGTGCGCCCAGCACTAGCGGGCGCAGACAATCAGAAAGCTTGGTCTTCACGTTCACGATAACCTTCAATGCCTTTGTCGAGGAAGCTCTCTACCTTGGCGCCGGTCAGGCCGCCGAGTCCTTTGAGGACGATTTGCAGGAAGAGCCCGTGGTCACCCTTTTCGTTCAGCGGGGCGATCTGGCTGTATTCGTCGTTGGAAACCCAGTAACGGTTGATGACGCGCAGTTTCCAGCAGCAGTTGTCGTACTCGAAACCACCGAAGGCTTCCAGGGTACGGTTGCGTGCGTAGTCATACTGCCAGCGGGTGATCAGGTTCCACTGAGGAATGATCGGCCACATCATCGAGAAATCGTGTTGTTGGATTTTGTAGTAATCCTTCACGTAGTTCGCCGAGCCTGGTGTGCCGTAGTCGCCACCGAACTGCCATTTACCGGTCAGCTGGTTGTAGACGACCTGGTCGTTACGATAGCGATAACCGACGTTGATGATCTTGTTCGGGTTGTCTTCCGGCTGGTAATGAAGCATCGCGCTGCCGGAGCGAGGGCTGTGCTCCTCGGTGTCCCAGTTGTAATTGGCAGTGGCGCGCCAGTCACGGTTGAAGCGGAACTCGTAGTCCAGGGCAACCGGCGATACGTCGGACTGTGCATCGGCACGGTCGGCGGCCAGGATGCCTGGCAGTTGCACTTCACGGTCCTTGAAATACAGCGCCTGGCCCACGGCCACACGTTGACGCTCGAAGCCGTTTTCTTCGATCCAGCGGCTGGTCAAGCCCAGGGACAGCTTGTTTTCATCGCCGATACGGTCGGAGCCGCTGAAGCGGTTGTCACGGAACAGCGACGCGTAGCTGAACGAGGTTTCGCTGGTGTCGAACACCGGAATATCGCTTTGGTCCTTGTTCGGTACGTACAGATAGAACGCGCGCGGCTCAAGGGTCTGGCGATAGTCTTTGCCGAACCAGTTGGTATTGCGGTCGAAATACAGGCCGCTGTCTACGCTGGCTACAGGAATTGCACGGTCCTGGGAGCTTTTGAACGTGCCACCGGCATATTGGGTGCCAGCTGTCGCCGCTGCAGCTTGTGCAGCGATTATGTCGTTCTTGCCTTTGTTGTCCAGGTCAAGATCGTACTTGGTGTAGACGTACTTGAGCTTCGGCGTCACAAAGCCGTAGGTCCAGTTCATCGGGTAGGAGACGGCTGGCGCCACGTTCAGGCGTGTACCGTTTGCACGGGTCAGGCCGTTGACGTAGGTGTCCAGGCGACGCTCGGAGCTACCATTTTCATTGATGAAGTTGCCGCTTTCCAGGCTGCGTTCAAACCGAACTGCTTCGGTCTCGTAGCTGAAATTCAAGCCGCCTGGGTGGTAGGGCAACTGACCATTGAAAGTGATCTGAGGCAGCCGGTCATAAGGCGTGACCTGGGAGATCGTGGCCAGCTGATAAGCCTGGACATTCAAGCGCGCCTGGAAGGAGTCGCCGCGATAACTCACGGAACCCTGCTGGTTGACGTAGTCCTGGCTCTCGACACCTTCCTGGTAGGACTTGAGATCCTGAAAGTAATAAGGGTCGCTGATCTTTGTGTAGTCGACCTGGGTCAGTACACGCGAATCCAGCCCACCTTTATGCTGCCAATTGAGCATATAGCGGGTTTTTTCGTAATCGGTCTGCAGCTTGCGTTCGTCGTTGTCGTCGTTGAGGTACGCGCCGCCGAACTGGCCTTCGCTGGACTTGGTGAGGTAGCGGAATTCGCCTTCCATCATCATGCCGCGCTTGGTCATGTATTGCGGGTACAACGTGGCGTCGTAGTTAGGCGCCAGGTTGAAGTAGTACGGCGTGACCAGGGTGAAGCCGGTTTCGCTGCCGGTGCTGAAGCTCGGCGGCAGGAAGCCGGACTGACGACGATCGTCGATCGGGAAATAGATATACGGGGTATACAGGATCGGGATGTTCTTGATCCGCAACGTCGCGTTGGTGGCGGTACCGAAACCGGTGGCCGGGTTCAACGTGATGTTGTTGCCCCTGAGTTGCCAGGCGTTGCTGTCCGGCTCGCAGGTGGTGTACGTACCGTCCTTGAGACGGATGATCGCGTTTTCGGCACGCTTGGCGTACAGCGCGTTACCGCGGATACGTGACTTGTGCATTACGTATTCGGCGTTGTCGATCTGCGCCGCACCCGTGTCCAGCTGAACCTGGGCGTGGTCGCCGACGATCAGGGCACCGTTGTCGCGCAGTCGTACGTTGCCGTTCAGCTCGCCGCGGCTTTCCGCCTGGTACAGGCTGGCTTCTTCGGCTTCAAGCTGCATGCTGCCCTGGCGCATGACAACGTCACCGGCCAGGGTTGCGACTTGTTGTTCCTGCTCGTAACGAGAAGCCTTGGCACCGATGAAGGTGGGCGCATCGCTCTTGTTCGTCTTGTCGTTCATGCCAGGACGATTCGGCTCGATGTACGCACCGCCGCAATAAGGACCGGTTTCGGCCAGCTGGGCTGCGGTCAACTTTTCGCGAGGTACCCAGTCCAAGTGGCTGTAATCGGCGCTGCGCGAGCGCAGGCCACGGCCCTTGGATTCGGTGACCAGTGCAGTCTTGGGTTCGGCCGCGGCACTGCCACCAGCATCGGCCTGCGCCGTGCTGTTGGCCGAGCTGACGGCAGCGCCGTCATGCACCGGGCGCGGTGGCAACGGGGCAGCGGCGGTTTTCGGCGCGCAATCCCAGGCACCCGAAGCAGAGACTGAGCAGTCATACTGTTCCGCGGCGACCACGAATGAGGTGGCGAAGGGTTGCATGGCCAGCAGACTGCCGGTTACCAGCAACGGAAATTTTCTACGAAACGCGGGGGATTTCAATGCCATCTTATTAGTCCGGGCTTCCTGCGTGCCATCTGCCCGCGGTTTGGGCCGCACGCCTCTCGATGGTCTGAAAAAGATGCGTGATAATAAAGCATGCCCCGCTTGACGGCTAGCGCCGTCGGAGACCCTTGTAATGCCCGAGCAAGATCTACGTTTACAACAGCTGGAAGTCTGGCTGGATGAGCAGTTGCCGATCCTTTTCAACGCTCAGGACTGGGGCCCCGTACCCCCGGCCACATTGACTGCGGCCAGCAGCGACGCGAGTTTCAGGCGCTACTTCCGTTGGGAAGGCGGCGGCCGGACTTTCGTGGTAATGGACGCGCCGCCCCCCCAGGAAAACTGCAAACCCTTCGTCGATATCGCCCATTTACTGGCGAAGTCGGGCGTAAATGTTCCAAAAATTTATGCAGAAGATCTGCCGCGCGGCTTTCTTTTGCTCAATGACCTGGGAAGAAAAACCTACCTGGACGTGATTGACGAGCAAAACGCCGATCAACTCTTTGCCGACGCCATCAATGCCTTGCTGGCGTTCCAACAGTTGCCGATGGGTGCGCCGCTGCCCAGTTATGACGTCGCCTTGTTGCGCCGCGAGCTGGAACTCTTCCCCGAGTGGTACATACGCCGCCATCTGGGCGTCGAGTTGGATGCACAACAACAAAACCTTTGGCAGCGTGTCAGCGACCGCCTGATCGACAGCGCCCTGGCGCAGCCCAAAGTGCTGGTGCACCGCGACTACATGCCGCGCAACCTGATGATCAGCGAGCCGAACCCCGGCGTGCTGGATTTCCAGGACGCGGTCTACGGCCCGGTCACCTACGACATTACCTGCCTGTTCAAGGACGCCTTCCTCAGCTGGCCCCAGGAGCGCGTGCGTGAATGGCAGCGCGGCTATTGGGAGCGTGCAGGCCAGGCTGGCATCCCGGTGCACGGGGATTTCGATGACTTCCTGCGTGCCAGCGACCTGATGGGCGTGCAGCGCCACCTCAAGGTCATCGGCATCTTCGCGCGCATTTGCCATCGCGACGGCAAGCCGCGCTATCTGGCCGACGTGCCGCGTTTCTTTGCTTATATAGAAGCAGTGATCGCGGATCGTCCGGAGTTGAGCGAATTGGCTGAGTTGCTCACCAGCCTGCGCCAACCCGCTGAGGCAATGGTATGAAGGCCATGATCCTGGCCGCCGGCAAAGGCGAGCGGATGCGTCCGCTCACCTTGCACACGCCCAAGCCGCTGGTGCAGGCCGGCGGCAAGCGGCTGATCGAATATCACCTGGAGGCGCTGGCCAAGGCTGGTTTCACCGATATCGTGATCAACCACGCCTGGCTCGGTCAGCAGATCGAGAGCTACCTGGGGGATGGCGCACAGTTTGGCTTGCGCATCCGCTACTCCCCGGAGGGCGAACCGCTGGAAACCGGTGGCGGGATTTTCCGGGCGTTGCCGTTGCTGGGGGATGAGCCTTTCCTGGTGGTCAATGGCGATATCTGGACCGATTACGACTTCACCCCACTCAATCGGCCGCTCAAGGGCCTGGCCCACTTGGTGATGGTCGACAACCCGGCGCATCACCCTTCGGGCGGTGATTTCTACCTGGATCAGGGTCTGCTTCATGATGCGGCGCCCGGTGCCGATAACCTGACCTTCAGTGGCATTTCAGTGCTCGACCCTCAATTGTTCGCGGGTTGCAGCGCCGGTGCCTTCAAGCTGGCGCCTCTATTGCGCGAGGCCATGGCTAAAGGTTTGGTAACGGGGGAACACATGGCGGGACGCTGGATTGATGTCGGCACGCTGGAGCGCCTGGCGCAAGTCGAAACCCTGCTGACAGCGAGGCAGTAGCATGTTGTGGCCAGGGACGCTGATCGGCGCCGGGGCTGGCTTCGCCATTGCCAGTATTCCGGGGGCCTTGTTGGGTGCATTGCTGGGCCAGGCCCTGGACCGTCGAATGCAACTGCACAGCTGGGCTCAGCTGCGCGAGCGCATGGGTGGTCGTCCGGTGCTGCGCAATGATGAGTTGTTGTTTGTATTGCTCGGGCGCCTGGCCAAAAGCAACGGGCGCGTGGTGGACGGGCATATTCAGCAGGCGCGACAGGAGATGCGTTCGCTGGACATGACCGAGTCCGCGCAGCGCCGCGCGATTGCCGCGTTCAATCGGGGTAAGTCCGGCTCAGACCGTGTGCGCAGTTATCTGCGTGTGCTCAAGGCCCAGCCCCATGCAGCGGAAGGTGTGTTGCGCGCCTGTTGGCGGATGGTTTGGGCGGACGGCAGGGCGGATGACGCCGAGCGCGACCTGATCGACTTGTGGGGCAAGTGGTTAGGCTGGACACCGCAGCAGCTCAAGGCCTTGGCGGCGGATTACACACCCGAGCGCAAGACGCTGGTCAATCGCGGCGGCAATTATCAGGACGCGCTGCGCTTGCTCGGTGTAACCGCCACCACCGAACCGTCGGTCATCAAGCGTGCCTACCGTCGGCTGCTCAGCCGCCACCACCCGGATAAAGTCGCCGGCGGTGGCGCCACCCCTACGCAAGTGCATGAGGCCACCGAGCGCACTCGCGAGCTGCATAACGCCTATGCGCTGATTCGTGAGCGCCGGGATTTTCGTTAGATTCACGGATAACCATAAACCAATGTGGGAGGCGGCAAGTCCCTTCCCTCATTGGGTATGTGCTGTTCCTCAGTCGGTGCTGACCTGCGGGCTCAACCATCCGCGAATCCTGCGATACAACTGCTCCTGTTCCGCAGCGCTGTTGCCGGGCAAGGTCTTCAGTGACACCTGCTTGTAGCCATCGTTCTTCAATCGCTTGGCTGCCTGGGCACGGGCCTGGGCGTTTTTGCGTGCCTGTGCGTTGTCCTGATAGTAGACATCGGCAGTCGGCAGTTTCAGCCCGGGCGCCAGTTGCTGCACATCCGGATGGCGCCCGTTAGGCGTCTGCGCCGCGACCATCACAAACTTTTGCACTTGGGACGGTTGTTTCTCGCTCAGGTAACGTGCAGCCCACCAGGCGCCAGTGCCATGGCCCACCAGCACCACACTGCGTGCGCTTTGGGTCTGGGCAAAGGCCACGGCCGCGTCAATGCGGTCAAAGATGCGCGAGGCGTCGGTCTTGTCTTGCTCGTCGACACCCGGCACCACTGACGGATCGGTGCCTTCGGCTTCGGCGCTGGCGGCTTGTTCGATCGGTTTGTCGGCGGTGCTCGCGTCCTTGCTGCTGGTGTCGACGGTGGCCTTGGGCGCTTCCATCACGCGCGGCGGCAGGGTGTCGACGCTCACATCCGGCAACGACAGGCTGAGACTGCCCCAATTGGCGTCCGGCAATTTGCGTCGCAACGGGCCGATTGCTTGCGGCCAGTCAGCACTTTCACCGCTGCCGGGTACGATAATCACCACGCCTTCGGGTTCGGCGCTGTTGGCCGGTTTCCACAGGGCGAGGAATGAGTCGCTGCCGGCCTGCAGCTGTTGCTGTTCCTGCTGCGGTATCGTGCGCTCCAGCGCGCTGGCGTCTTCCTGGCTGCGCTCAAGCAGGGGTTGGCGCTCGACAGGTTTTTCGGCAGCCGGCGCGGGGGCGTCAGCAGCCTGTACAGAAAAGGCACTGGTAAACAGCAGCGACAGGCACAATGCTGGCAGTGCCGAACGGTTTCGATAGGGCATCGTTGATTTCCGGCCAGAAGAGATTCCAGCAGCCTAAAGGGTTGGTCAGTTTTTGTCAGTGATGTGAGACGTGGATCATGGGTTTTCGCTGTCTGCTGGTTATCGGCTGTTTGTGCGTCGCCTTGATCGCAAACGCCTCCCCCGCGCCTGCCGCCCCGCAGGCGCAGCTCACTGCGCAGCAGCGCGAATGGCTGGCCCGGCACCCGGAGTTGCGGGTGGGCGTGGTGCTGCAAGTGCCCTACGCGCAGTACGACCGGCGCCTGCAGCGCTTGTCCGGGGCCAATGTGGAGTTGATGCAATCGCTGGCCAAGGCGCTGAATATCGAGCTGACCTGGCGCAACTTCCCTAACCAGGAGCAACTGGAAGCCGCCGTCCGCGATGACGAAGTGGACATCGCCCCCGGCCTGCAACAAACCCCGGCTGGTTTGCGCCTGTGGTTATTCAGCGACCCCTATATGCGTGTGCCCCAGCATATCGTCGGCGTCCGCGAGGGCGGCGGTGCGGTGGAGCTGGAAAAACTCGACGATCAGTCCCGCGTTGCCGTGCGCATGCCCAGCGCGGTGGCCGATTACCTGCGCAGCACTTATCCGAGCCTCAACCTGCAAGGCGTGCCCATTGAGCGGCAGGCCTTGCAGTTGTTGGTCAGCCAGCAGGCACGTTATGCCGTGGTGGATGAAGCGCAATTGAGCCGACTGTCTGGCGAGGCCGAGTTCGCCGGCCTGGCGGTGGTGGGGGACATCGGTCTGCCGCAATTGCTGCGGGTGGCCACGCGCAGGGATTGGCCCGAACTGGCGGGCATCATGGAAAGTGCCCTGGCCGCTATCCCCGCCCGCGACCTGGATCAACTGCACAGCCGTTGGCTGCAACCCAAATACCCACGGTTATCGGAGTCGCCTGGGCTGTGGCAGAACCTCAGCCTGTTGCTGAGCCTGCTGCTGCTCGCCAGTCTGGCGACCGTGTTCTGGCAGCGCCGCCAGCAACGCGTGCTCGAACATGGACTGCTGGCTGCGCGGGAAGAAAGCGCCGCCCGCGCCGCGGGTGCGCAAGCGCTGCGGTTGACGCAGTTTTCCATCGACCAAAGCACCGTCGGCATCCTATGGGTCAATTGGGACAGCCATGTGCGCTACGCCAACCACGCCGCCGAAAGCATGCTCGGTTACGCCCCGGGTGCGCTGATCGAGCGCCCGCTCGTCGACCTCGACCCGACCCTGGACATGGACCGTTGGCTCAACCTGTGGAAGCGCGCACGAGCCAGCGAAGAGGGGCCGCAGAACTTCGCCACTGATTGTTTACGCGCCGACGGCAGCATCCTGCCGGCCAACGTGTCCTTGAGCTTTCTGCGGTTTGCCGAGGCCGAGTACCTGGTGGTCTACCTGAACGATGTCACCGAGTTGCGCCGCACGCTGGCCGCGTTGATGCAAAGTGAAGCGCAACTGCGCGAACTCTCGGCCCACCTGGAAACCGTGCGCGAAGAAGAAAAAGCCCGCATCGCCCGGGAGGTTCACGATGAGCTCGGGCAGATGCTCACCGTGCTCAAGCTGGAAACCTCCATGTGCGAGTTGGCCTATGCGCAACTGGACCCCGGCCTGCACGAGCGCTTGAACAGCATGAAGCGCCTGATCGCTCAACTGTTCCAACTGGTGCGGGACGTCGCGACGGCGCTGCGCCCACCGATTCTCGACGCCGGCATCGCCTCCGCGATTGAATGGCAGGCCCGACGCTTCGAAGCGCGCACGCAGATTCCCTGCCTGGTTCAGGTGCCGGATAACCTGCCGGCCCTGAGCGACGCCAAGGCCATCGGCCTGTTTCGTATCCTTCAGGAAGCGCTGACCAACGTGATGCGCCATGCCCAGGCGCATACTGTGGAGCTGACCCTGGCCATAGAAGGCACGGATTTGCGGCTGACCATCAGCGACGACGGGGTCGGTTTCGTCCAGCCTGAAGGCCGTGCGGTATCGTTTGGCCTAGTCGGTATGCGCGAGCGCGTGTTGATCATGGGCGGGCAATTGAGCCTGCACAGCGAGTTGGGGGAGGGCACTACCCTGAGTGTGACGGTGCCGCTGGATGCATAACACCAAGAGGAAATTCCTGTGATCCGTGTACTGGTAGCCGAAGACCACACCATTGTTCGTGAAGGCATCAAGCAACTGATCGGCCTGGCCAAAGACCTGCTGGTGGTGGGGGAGGCGAGCAATGGCGAGCAGTTGCTGGAGACCTTACGCCACGTGCCGTGCGAGGTGGTGTTGCTGGATATCTCGATGCCCGGCGTCAACGGCCTGGAAGCCATTGCCCGGATCCGTGCATTGAGCAACCCGCCGGCGATCCTGGTGCTGTCGATGCACGATGAAGCGCAAATGGCTGCCCGCGCCCTGAAGGTCGGCGCCGCTGGTTACGCGACCAAGGACAGCGACCCGGCGCTGTTGCTCACGGCGATTCGCAAGGTCGCGGCGGGCGGGCGCTACATCGATCCGGATTTGGCGGACCGTATGGTCTTCGAAGTCGGCCTCACCGATGCCCGGCCGTTGCACTCGCTGCTCTCGGAACGTGAGTTTTCGGTGTTCGAGCGTCTGGCTCAAGGCGCCAACGTCAATGACATCGCCCAGCAGCTGGCGCTGAGCAGCAAGACCATCAGCACCCACAAGGCGCGATTGATGCAAAAGCTCAACATCACCTCCCTGGCTGAACTGGTGAAGTACGCCATGGAACACAAGCTGTTGTGACGACATGCCTGTTTGCGACCTGCTTTAAACCGCGCTGACGCGATGCCCGGCGCTTCGCACCACAGCACTGTTCCATTCCCGCCATCCGTGTAGGGCAATCCCTACCCCCAACCTTCCATCCGGCTGATGCAATTCTCTCCTGGCCCCCGATTTCCGGGGCCTCGCGCCTGGACTACGCTTGTGCCACAGCAGTCCAAAACACAAAGGTGCGGGTATGAGCGAGGTGGATTCAAATGATGTGCTGGTCAGCTTTCGTGGCGTGCAGAAGAGCTACGACGGCGAGAACCTGATCGTCAAAGACCTCAACCTGGAAATTCGCAAGGGCGAGTTCCTCACCTTGCTCGGGCCTTCCGGTTCGGGCAAGACCACCAGCCTGATGATGCTCGCGGGCTTTGAAACGCCGACCGCCGGTGAAATCCAGCTGGCCGGGCGTTCCATCAACAACGTGCCGCCGCACAAGCGCGACATCGGCATGGTGTTCCAGAACTACGCGCTGTTCCCACACATGACCGTGGCCGAGAACCTGGCGTTTCCCTTGTCTGTACGCGGTTTGAGCAAGACCGACGTCAGCGAGCGGGTCAAGCGTGTGCTGAGCATGGTCCAGCTCGACGCCTTCGCCCAGCGCTACCCGGCACAACTGTCTGGGGGCCAGCAACAGCGTGTGGCCCTGGCCCGTGCGCTGGTGTTCGAACCGCAATTGGTGCTGATGGATGAACCCCTCGGCGCCCTCGACAAACAACTGCGCGAACACATGCAGATGGAGATCAAGCACCTGCACCAACGCCTCGGCGTGACCGTGGTGTACGTGACCCACGACCAGGGTGAAGCCCTGACCATGTCCGACCGAGTGGCGGTGTTCCACCAGGGCGAGATCCAGCAGATCGCCCCGCCGCGCACCCTGTATGAAGAACCGAAGAACACTTTTGTCGCCAATTTCATCGGCGAGAACAACCGCCTCAATGGCCGTTTGCACAGCCATACCGGTGACCGCTGCGTAGTCGAGTTGGCGCGGGGCGAGAAGGTCGAAGCGCTGGCGATCAACGTCGGCCAGATCGGTGGCCCGGTCACGCTGTCGGTACGTCCGGAACGGGTCAGCCTCAATGGCTCCAGCGAAAGCTGCGTCAACCGCTTCTCCGGGCGGGTGGCGGAATTCATCTACCTGGGCGACCACGTGCGTGTGCGCCTGGAAGTCTGCGGCAAGGCCGATTTTTTTGTGAAACAACCGATTGCCGAGCTGGACCCAGCCCTGGCGGTCGGCGACGTGGTACCGATTGGCTGGCAAGTCGAGCACGTTCGCGCACTCGACCCACTTCTAGAGGCGAATTGATCGCCCCCATGGCTTCACCAACCCTGCACGTGGAGAGAACAACAATGTTGAGTTCCTTGAAGTATTCCGTTCTGGCATTGAGCTTGATGGGCGCGACACAGGCCATGGCGGGCCCCGACCTGACGGTCGTGTCCTTCGGCGGCGCGAATAAGGCGGCTCAGGTCAAGGCCTTCTACGCACCGTGGGAAAGCGCTGGCAACGGCAAGATCGTCGCCGGTGAGTACAACGGTGAAATGGCCAAGGTCAAAGCCATGGTCGACACCAAGAGCGTGTCCTGGGACCTGGTCGAAGTGGAATCGCCGGAACTGTCCCGCGGTTGCGACGAAGACATGTTCGAGCCGCTCGACCCGAAACTGTTCGGCGACAGCGCCAACTACGTGAAGGGCGCGATCCAGCCGTGCGGCGTGGGTTTCTTCGTGTGGTCGACGGTGCTGGCGTACAACGCCGACAAACTGGCTTCTGCGCCAACCAGCTGGGCGGATTTCTGGGACACCAAGAAATTCCCGGGCAAGCGCGGCCTGCGTAAAGGCGCCAAGTACACCCTGGAATTCGCGTTGATGGCCGATGGCGTAGCGCCGAAGGATGTGTACAAAGTGCTGGCCGGCAAAGATGGTCAGGACCGTGCCTTCAAGAAACTCGACGAACTCAAGCCGTCGATCCAGTGGTGGGAAGCCGGCGCACAACCGCCGCAGTACCTCGCCTCGGGTGACGTAGTGATGAGCTCGGCCTACAACGGCCGCATCGCTGCCGTGCAGAAAGAAAGCAACCTGAAAGTGGTGTGGAACGGCGGTATCTACGACTTCGACGCGTGGGCCATTCCAAAAGGCCTGGCCAAGGATCGTGCCGAAGCGGCGAAGAAATTCATCGCCTTCTCGGTCGCGCCGCAGCAGCAGAAGACCTACTCGGAAAACATCGCCTACGGCCCGGCCAACACCCAAGCCGTACCGTTGCTGGCCAAAGACATCCTCAAGGACATGCCGACCACGCCAGAGAACATCGCCAACCAGGTGCAGATCGACGTGAGCTTCTGGGCGGATAACGGTGAGCAACTGGAGCAGCGCTTCAATTCCTGGGCTGCTAAATAACACCGCCTAACCTCTGTGGGGGGGCAAGCCCCCTCCCACAGGAGATCTGCATTTATCTTCAAGATCCGGAGTTTGCCATGGCCATCGCCATCCCCACCCTCAAGCAGCGTCTGGCGCGTGCCGAGCGGCTCAATCGCTGGAAGGCCCAGGCCTTGATTGCGCCGCTGGTGCTGTTTTTGCTGCTGGTGTTCCTGGTGCCGATCGTCGCGCTGTTGTTTAAAAGCGTCGGCAACCCGGAAGTGGTGGGCGGTTTGCCGCGTACCGTGGTGGCGGTGACTGCCTGGGACGGCCGTGGCCTGCCCGGCGAGCCGGTGTACCAGGCCCTCAGTGAGGACTTGGGCGAGGCGCGTAAAAACCAGACCCTGGGCGATCTGTCCAAACGCTTGAACATGGAACTGGCCGGCTATCGCAGCCTGCTGACCAAAACCGCGCGGGCGCTGCCGTTTACCGAAGCGCCGGCCTCTTATAAAGAAGCGCTGGAAACCCTCGACGAACGCTGGGGCGACCCGGCGTACTGGCAGGCGATCCGGCGCAATACCAGCAGCCTGACCCCGTTCTATCTGCTGGCGGCCGTGGATCACCGTATCGACGACCTCGGCGAGGTGGCCCCGGCCACCCCGGACCAGGCGATCTACCTGGACATCTTCGCCCGCACCTTCTGGATGGGCCTGGTGATCACCGTGATCTGCCTGTTGCTGGCCTATCCCCTGGCGTATCTGCTGGCCAACCTGCCGGCGCGTAAAAGCAACCTGCTGATGATCCTGGTGTTGCTGCCGTTCTGGACCTCGATCCTGGTGCGAGTGGCGGCGTGGATCGTGCTGTTGCAGTCCGGCGGCCTGATCAACAGCGCGCTGATGGGCATGGGATTGATCGATAAGCCCCTGGAGTTGGTGTTCAACCGCACCGGGGTCTACATCTCCATGGTGCACATTCTGTTGCCGTTCATGATCCTGCCCATCTACAGCGTGATGAAAGGCATCTCGCCGACCTACATGCGTGCCGCTATTTCCCTGGGCTGCCACCCGTTTGCCAGTTTCTGGCGGGTGTACTTCCCGCAGACCTACGCCGGTGTGGGCGCCGGTTGCCTGTTGGTGTTCATCCTGGCGATTGGTTACTACATCACCCCGGCCTTGCTGGGCAGCCCGAACGACCAGATGGTCAGCTACTTCGTGGCCTTCTACACCAACACCAGCATCAACTGGGGCATGGCGACGGCGTTGGGCGGCTTGCTGCTGCTGGCGACCGTGGTGCTGTACCTGATCTACAACCGTCTGGTCGGCGCCAGCCGCCTGCGCCTGAGCTGAGGAGACCTTGCGATGCTGAGCCCTTACATGTCGCCCGTTGAGCGGGTTTGGTTCTACAGCTTGCGGATCCTCTGCGGCTTGATCCTGCTGTTCCTGATCCTGCCGGTGCTGGTCATCATCCCGCTGTCGTTCAACAGCGGCAGTTTCCTGGTGTACCCGTTGCAGGGCTTCTCGCTGCACTGGTACCAGGATTTCTTCGCCTCGGCCGAGTGGATGCGTGCGCTGAAGAACAGCATCATCGTCGCCCCGGCAGCCACGGTATTGGCGATGGTGTTCGGTACCCTGGCGGCAATTGGCCTGACCCGTGGCAATTTCCCTGGCAAGGCGCTGGTGATGGCCCTGGTGATTTCGCCGATGGTGGTGCCGGTGGTGATCATCGGCGTGGCCAGCTACCTGTTCTTTGCGCCGCTGGGCTTGGGTAACAGTTTCTTCTCGCTGATCGTGGTGCACGCGGTGTTGGGCGTGCCGTTTGTGATCATCACGGTGTCGGCGACATTGCAGGGGTTCAACCACAATCTGGTGCGTGCGGCGGCCAGTCTGGGGGCTTCGCCACTCACCGCATTTCGTCGGGTGACCTTGCCGTTGATTGCACCGGGGGTGATATCCGGGGCGCTGTTTGCGTTCGCGACCTCGTTCGACGAGGTGGTGGTGACGCTGTTCCTTGCCGGCCCGGAGCAAGCGACCCTGCCACGGCAGATGTTCAGCGGTATCCGCGAAAACCTCAGCCCCACCATTGCCGCAGCGGCGACCTTGTTGATTGCGTTCTCGGTGTTGCTGTTGCTGACCCTGGAATGGCTGCGCGGCCGTAGCGAGAAACTGCGTACTGCCCAGGTCTAAAGCGCAGCGCAGATCACAATGTGGGAGCGGGTTTGCCCCCTCCCACAAGGGTTGTGTGTTGAACCACAAAGACCATTCAGCTGCTGAATGGAAGACAACCTGTTTCGGTCAGCTACTCTTGTGCCAGCCCATTTCCGAATAAGAGGCCGCGCATATGAGTATTTCCTCATTCAAGATCGCCCACAAACTCCTGACCGGCGCTGGCGCCATCGAACAACTGGCCTTTGAACTCACGCGCCTGGACGTGGATAACCCGCTGATCGTGACCGACGCCGTGCTGGTCAAATCCGGCACCGTGGCGTTGGCGCTCGAACATTTGGGCGACCGCCCCTATGAGATTTTCGACCGCGTGCTGCCCGACCCGGAAATCGCCATTGTCGAAGACTGCATGCAGGCCTACCGCGACGGCGGCCACGACGGCTTGATCGGGTTGGGTGGCGGCAGCGCCATCGACATTGCCAAAAGCGTGGCCGCCTACGCCGGTTACCACGGCGCCCTGGCTGACTTGTTTGGTGTCGACCAGGTACCGCGCAAGGGCCCGCCGCTGATCGCCATCCCGACTACGGCCGGCACCGGCTCGGAGGTGACCAATGTAGCGATCCTCTCCGACAAGGCCGCGCAGCTCAAGAAGGGCATCGTCAGCGACTACTTGTTGCCGGACGTGGCGCTGATCAGCCCGCAAATGACCCTGACCTGCCCGCGTAGCGTCACCGCTGCCAGTGGTGTGGATGCGCTGGTGCATGCCGTTGAGTCCTATCTGTCGCTGAATGCTTCGCCGATCACCGACGCCTTGGCCATCGGCGCCATCAAGCTGATCGCCAAGGCGCTGCCCAAGGCCTACGCCAACCCGGCCAACTTGCAGGCCCGCGACGACATGGCCACTGCCAGCCTGATGGCCGGCATGGCTTTCGGCAACGCCGGGGTGGGCGCGGTACATGCGTTGGCGTATCCGCTGGGTGGGCGCTTCAACATTGCCCATGGCGTAAGTAACGCGCTGTTGCTGCCCTATGTGATGCACTGGAACAAGCTCGCGTGTGTCGAGCGTATGCAGGACATTGCCCAGGCCATGGGCGTGAACATCACGGGGTTGAGTGCCAATGACGCGGCCGACCAGGCGGTCGAGGCGATGACGCGACTGTGTGCTGCGGTCGAGATCCCGGCCGGGCTTCACAGTTTCGGGATTCCCGAAAGCGCAATTGCGACCATGGCGGCGGAAGCCGTCGGGATCGAACGGCTGATGCGCAACAACCCGCGCAAGCTCAGCGTGGCGGATATCGAGAAAATCTACCGGGCCGCGTACTAGCCATTGAGCTAGGTCACGGTGCGCGCAGCAAAGCATGAGGTATACAATGCGCGCCATCGTGATTTAGCTCAGAAAAGGTGCGTCATGCAGCCCTTCGTTATTGCCCCATCGATTCTCTCCGCCGATTTCGCCCGACTGGGTGAGGAAGTGGATAACGTGTTGGCCGCCGGTGCCGACTTCGTGCACTTCGATGTCATGGACAACCATTACGTGCCCAACCTGACCATCGGCCCGATGGTCTGTGCGGCGTTGCGCAAATACGGCGTCACCGCGCCGATCGATGCGCACCTGATGGTCAGCCCGGTGGATCGCATCATCGGCGACTTCATTGAGGCCGGCGCGACCTACATCACCTTTCATCCGGAAGCCTCGCTGCACGTCGACCGCACCCTGCAATTGATCCGCGAAGGTGGCTGCAAGGCGGGCCTGGTGTTCAACCCGGCGACCCCGCTGGATGTACTCAAGTACGTGATGGACAAGGTCGACATGGTGCTGCTGATGAGCGTCAACCCAGGCTTTGGCGGACAGAAGTTCATTCCCGGCACCCTCGACAAACTGCGCGAAGCCCGCGCGCTGATCGACGCCTCGGGCCGTGATATCCGCCTGGAAATCGACGGTGGGGTCAACGTCAACAATATCCGTGAAATCGCAGCGGCCGGTGCCGACACGTTCGTGGCCGGTTCGGCGATCTTCAACGCGCCGAACTACCAGGAAGTGATCGACAAGATGCGTGCAGAACTGGCGCTGGCACGTCCATGAGCGGCTTTGAGCAGCTGTTCCCCGGCAAACTGCCACGGTTGGTGATGTTCGATCTGGACGGTACGTTGATCGATTCGGTGCCTGACTTGGCGGCGGCGGTGGACCAGATGCTGCTCAAACTCGGACGCCCGCCTGCGGGCCTGGGATCCGTGCGTAACTGGGTAGGTAACGGCGTGCATATGCTGGTACGCCGGGCCCTGGCCAACAACATCGACCCCGAAGGCGTCGATGAGGTGGAGGCCGAGCATGCCCTGGAACTGTTCAATGCTGCCTATGAAGACGGCCATGAACTGACCGTGGTTTATCCCGGCGTGCGCGACACCCTCAAATGGCTGCACAAGCAGGGCGTGGAAATGGCCCTGATCACCAACAAGCCGGAGCGTTTCGTTGCGCCGCTGTTGGACCAGATGAAAATCGGCCGGTATTTCCGCTGGATCATCGGCGGCGATACCTTGCCGCAGAAGAAACCTGACCCGGCGGCGCTGTTTTTCGTGATGAAAATGGCCAATATCCCGGCGTCCCAGTCGTTGTTTGTCGGCGATTCGCGCACGGATGTGCTGGCGGCAAAAGCTGCGGGCGTGCAGTGTGTCGCCCTGAGCTACGGCTATAACCATGGCCGGCCGATTGCCGAAGAGTCGCCAGCGCTGGTGATTGATGACCTGCGACTGCTAATCCCCGGTTGCTTGGGAGCGGGCGCTGAGATAACGTTGCCCGATACCGATCCGTCCCCTTCTGGAAATCCCATCGTGGTGGTCACTCGCAAACTCTGGATGAAAGTCATCAAGGCCCTGGCCCGCTGGCGTTGGCGCGCCTGACTGATCCTGGCCGCGCCCTGCGGCACGTTTGCATACCTGACTGTTAGACCCTCACACCACGAGGCACCTCATGAATCGCGAAGAATTCCTGCGTTTGGCCGCTGCCGGCTATAACCGTATTCCCCTGGCCTGCGAAACCCTGGCCGACTTCGACACGCCGCTGTCGATCTACCTGAAACTGGCCGACGAGCCCAATTCCTATCTGTTGGAATCGGTACAGGGCGGTGAGAAATGGGGCCGTTATTCGATCATCGGCCTGCCGTGCCGCACCGTGATGCGGGTACACGATCATCATGTGAGCATCACCCATGACGGCGTCGAGATCGAAAGCCATGACGTGGAAGACCCGCTGGCCTTTGTCGAAACCTTCAAGGCGCGCTACAACGTGCCGACCATTGCTGGCCTGCCGCGCTTCAATGGCGGGTTGGTCGGGTATTTCGGCTACGACTGCGTGCGCTATGTGGAAAAACGCCTGGGCAAATGCCCGAACCCGGATCCGCTGGGCGTGCCGGATATTCTGCTGATGGTGTCTGACGCGGTGGTGGTGTTCGACAACCTCGCCGGCAAGATGCACGCCATCGTCCTGGCCGATCCGTCCCGCGAAGATGCGTTCGAACAAGGCCAGGCCAGCCTGCAAGCCCTGCTGGAAAAACTGCGCCAGCCGATCACCCCGCGTCGCGGCCTGGACCTCAGCCGCCCGCCGGCGAGCGATCCGTTGTTCCGCTCAAGTTTTACCCAGGATGACTACGAGCGCGCCGTCGACACCATCAAGGAATACATCCTCGCCGGTGACTGCATGCAGGTGGTGCCGTCGCAGCGCATGTCCATCGACTTCAAGGCTGCACCCATCGACCTGTACCGTGCGCTGCGCTGCTTCAACCCGACGCCATACATGTACTTCTTCAACTTTGGCGACTTCCACGTTGTAGGCAGTTCGCCGGAAGTACTGGTGCGCGTCGAAGACAACCTGATCACCGTGCGCCCGATTGCCGGTACGCGCCCACGTGGCGCGACCGAAGAAGCCGATCTGGCGCTGGAAGAAGACCTGCTCAGCGACGACAAGGAAATCGCCGAGCATTTGATGCTGATCGACCTGGGCCGCAACGACACCGGGCGCGTCTCGGAAATCGGCTCGGTGAAGCTCACCGAGAAGATGGTCATCGAGCGTTACTCCAATGTTATGCACATCGTGTCCAACGTCACGGGCGAGCTGAAGGCTGGCTTGACTGCAATGGATGCGTTGCGAGCGATTCTGCCGGCGGGCACCTTGTCGGGCGCGCCGAAGATTCGCGCGATGGAAATCATCGACGAACTGGAACCGGTCAAGCGGGGTGTCTACGGCGGCGCCGTGGGGTATTTCGCCTGGAACGGCAACATGGACACTGCCATTGCGATCCGCACGGCAGTGATCAAGGACGGGGAGCTGCATGTGCAGGCCGGTGGCGGGATTGTCGCCGACTCGGTGCCGGCCCTCGAATGGGAAGAAACCCTGAACAAGCGCCGTGCGATGTTCCGCGCTGTTGCGCTGGCTGAACAGACCCCCAATTCCTGAGGTTTGCCCCATGTTGCTGATGATTGATAACTACGATTCCTTTACTTACAACGTTGTGCAGTACCTGGGCGAGTTGGGTGCCGAGGTCAAGGTGGTGCGCAACGACGAACTGACCGTGGCCGAGATCGCGGCGCTGAACCCCGAGCGCATCGTGGTTTCGCCAGGCCCGTGCACGCCGACCGAGGCGGGCATCTCCCTTGAAGCCATCCAGTATTTCGCCGGCAAACTGCCGATCCTGGGCGTATGCCTGGGCCACCAATCCATCGGCCAGGCTTTTGGCGGTGACGTGGTGCGTGCGCGCCAGGTGATGCACGGCAAGACCAGCCCGGTGTTCCACAAAGAGCTGGGCGTATTCCAGGCCCTGAACAATCCCTTGACGGTGACCCGCTACCACTCGCTGGTGGTCAAGCGTGAAACCCTGCCCGAATGCCTGGAACTGACCGCCTGGACCCAGCTGGAAGACGGCTCGGTCGATGAGATCATGGGCCTGCGTCACAAGACACTGAACATCGAAGGGGTGCAATTTCACCCTGAATCGATCCTGACCGAGCAGGGCCACGAGCTGTTCGCCAACTTTCTCAAGCAGAGCGGCGGCACGCGCTAAGGACTTTCCATGGATATCAAGACTGCCCTGAGCCGTATCGTCGGCCATCTGGACCTGAGCACCGCTGAAATGAGCGATGTGATGCGCGAGATCATGACCGGCCAATGCACCGACGCGCAGATCGGCGCGTTCATGATGGCGATGCGCATGAAGAGCGAAAGCATCGACGAGATCGTCGGCGCCGTCTCGGTGATGCGCGAGCTGGCGGACAAGGTTGAGCTCAAGACCCTCGATGGCGTGGTCGACGTGGTCGGCACCGGCGGCGATGGTGCAAATATTTTCAACGTGTCGACCGCGTCCTCCTTTGTGGTGGCGGCGGCCGGTTGCACCGTGGCCAAACACGGTAACCGTGCGGTGTCCGGCAAGAGCGGCAGTGCCGACCTGCTGGAAGCGGCCGGGATCTACCTGAACCTGACGCCGGTGCAAGTGGCGCGTTGCATCGACAACGTCGGCATCGGCTTTATGTTTGCCCAGTCCCACCACGGCGCGATGAAACACGCCGCCGGCCCGCGTAAAGACCTGGGCCTGCGCACCCTGTTCAACATGCTCGGCCCGCTTACGAATCCGGCCGGTGTGAAGCACCAGGTGGTGGGCGTGTTCAGCCAGGCGCTGTGCAAACCATTGGCTGAAGTACTGCAACGCATGGGCAGCAAACATGTGCTGGTGGTGCATTCCAAAGATGGCCTGGATGAATTCAGCCTCGCCGCGCCGACCTTTGTGGCGGAACTGAAGAATGACCAGATCACCGAATACTGGGTCGAGCCTGAAGACCTGGGCATGAAGAGTCAGAGCCTGCATGGCCTGGCGGTGGAAAGCCCGGCGGCGTCGCTGGAGCTGATCCGTGATGCCCTGGGGCGGCGCAAGACTGAGAACGGTCAAAAAGCTGCGGAAATGATTGTTCTGAATGCTGGCGCGGCACTTTACGCGGCCGACCACGCCTATAGTCTTAAGGAAGGTGTCGAATTGGCCCACGATGCGCTGCACACCGGTCTGGCTCGCGAGAAGCTTGAAGAACTGGGAGCATTCACCGCCGTATTCAAGATGGAGAATGAAGGATGAGTGTTCCGACTGTTCTGGAAAAAATCCTCGCCCGCAAGGCCGAAGAAGTCGCCGAGCGCCGTGCCCGCGTGAGCCTGGCTGAGCTGGAAGCCCAAGCGAAAGCCGCTGATGCACCACGTGGATTTGCCGATGCGCTGATCGCCCAGGCCAAGCTCAAGCACCCGGCGGTGATCGCCGAGATCAAGAAGGCTTCGCCGAGCAAAGGTGTGATTCGCGAGCACTTCGTGCCAGCGGAAATCGCGGTCAGCTATGAAAAGGGCGGGGCGACATGCCTGTCCGTACTGACCGACATTGATTATTTCCAGGGTTCCGATTTGTTCCTGCAACAGGCCCGGGCGGCGTGCAAGTTGCCGGTGATCCGCAAGGACTTCATGGTCGACCCGTACCAGATCGTCGAAGCCCGTGCCTTGGGCGCCGACTGCGTGCTGCTGATCGTTTCCGCACTGGATGACGTGAAGATGGCCGAACTCGCGGCTGTAGCCAAAAGCGTCGGCCTGGATGTGCTGGTGGAAGTGCACGACGGCGACGAGCTGGAGCGGGCGTTGAAAACCCTCGACACGCCGCTGGTCGGGGTCAACAACCGTAACCTGCATACCTTCGAAGTCAGCCTGGAAAACACCCTCGACCTGCTGCCGCGTATCCCGCGTGACCGCCTGGTGATTACCGAGAGTGGCATCGTCAACCGCGCCGATGTGGAGCTGATGGAAATCAGCGGCGTGTACTCGTTCCTGGTGGGCGAAACCTTTATGCGTGCCGAGAACCCGGGGGCGGAACTGCAGCGTCTGTTCTTCCCGGAGCGTGGTGTGGCGGTCAGCGGTTCCACGCTCGATTGATGTGAAATGCGATCACAATGTGGGAGGGGGCTTGCCCCCGATGGCATTCTGTCAGTTGATGAATCAGTCGGCTGACACTCCGCTATCGGGGGCAAGCCCCCTCCCACATTGGGTTTTGTGTTTATGCAGAGAGGTAGGTGTTTGATGACTCAGCCCATGATGATGACCGTCGAAGCAGGGCTTGCTGCTGAGCAAGACTTGTTGGGTGCGGTTTGCGCCGGTGAGCTGGAATATGGGCTGCTGTTCTGGCAACCCAGCGATCAGGCATTGGTGATGCCACGTCGCTTGAGTCGACTGCCCGCTTTCGATGCCGCCAGTCGCGTGTCCGCGGATGCTGGTTGGCCCGTGCTACTGCGCGAAACCGGCGGAGAGCCGGTGCCGCAGTCGAGTGCTACGGTCAATATTGCGCTGGTGTACGCGCCGCCCCGCAGCGAAGGCGATCAAGGCCGCATCGAAACCGGTTATCAGCGTCTGTGCCAGCCGATCTGTGATGTGCTGACCGAGCTGGGCGGCAAGGCTTCCGTGGGTGAGATCGACGGGGCATTCTGCGACGGTCGCTACAACGTCAATCTCGATGGCCGCAAAATGGTCGGCACTGCCCAGCGCTGGCGGCAAAGCGGTGGCCGCCCGGTGGGGTTGGTACACGGCGCTTTGCTGCTGGATAACCATCGCGAAGCGTTGATCGCGGCGGTCAACCGCTTCAACCAGGCGTGCGGCCTCGACCAGCGGGTTCGTGCCGACAGCCATATCGCATTGCACGAAGCGTTCCCCGCGCCGGATGCCATCAGCCGGTTGGATACCTTGTACCGTCAGATGCTGACCAGCTTCCTGCCGGTTTAGCGGGTACCGAACACCACCATTGTCTTGCCTTTGACGTGCACCAGGTTGCGCTCTTCCAGATCCTTGAGCACACGGCCGACCATCTCCCGTGAACAGCCGACAATGCGCCCGATTTCCTGGCGTGTAACTTTGATCTGCATGCCGTCCGGGTGAGTCATTGCATCGGGCTGCTTGCACAGCTCCAGCAGGCAACGGGCCACGCGACCGGTGACGTCGAAGAATGCCAAGTCGCCGACTTTGCGCGTCGTGTCGCGCAGGCGTTGGGCGATTTGGCCGCTGAGGGCGTACAGAATGTCGGGATCGTGTTGGGCCAGCTCGCGAAATTTGGTGTAACTGATCTCGGCCACTTCACACTCGACCTTGGCCCGCACCCAGGCGCTGCGCTCCTGTTCCTTGCCCGCTTGTTCAAACAGCCCCAGCTCCCCGAAGAAATCCCCGGTGTTCAGGTAGGCGATGATCATCTCGCGGCCGTCTTCATCCTCGATCAGGATGGTGACGGAGCCTTTGATAATGAAGAACAGCGTTTCGGAGCGCTCGCCGGCGCAGATGATGTTGTGCTTGGCCGGGTAGCGCCGGCGCTGGCAGTGCATCAGCAGCTTGTCGAGATTCTTGATCTTGGGTATGGGCGTCAGAGCAACCATGGTTGTATCCCGAAAGGCAGCGCGAGGTGGTTGGAGTTGTTGTACTCAGCGGTATCGGCATTGATACACGCTGTATAAAGGGTGGCAATACGCCACTCATTTGGCGCCAGCTTAACAGACACATTCTGACTCGATTAGCCAATTTACCGAGTAAGCCCTGTTATTGATCACATTGACGGGAAACGCTGCCGCGCTCGGGCCCTGTGCTAAGCTGGCGACCCTTTTTTAGCAGTGGAGTCTGGGCGATGAAGGCACGCATCCAATGGGCGGGCGAAGCCATGTTCCTCGGTGAGTCGGGCAGTGGCCATGTAGTGGTCATGGATGGCCCGCCGGAAGCCGGTGGCCGCAACCTGGGCGTACGTCCGATGGAAATGCTCCTGCTGGGCGTGGGCGGTTGCAGCAATTTCGACGTGGTCAGCATCCTGAAAAAATCCCGCCAGGCCGTGGAAAGCTGCGAAGCGTTCCTGGAAGCCGAGCGCGCCACTGAAGATCCCAAGGTGTTCACCAAGATCCATATGCACTTCGTGGTGAAGGGCCGGGGGCTGAAGGAGGCCCAGGTCAAACGTGCTATCGAACTGTCGGCAGAGAAGTACTGCTCGGCGTCGATCATGCTCGGCGCGGCTGGTGTGGCCATTACCCACGACTACGAGATTGTCGAGTTGGGTTGATCGCCAATGGCAAAAGAAAAGGGCGCTTTGAAAGCGCCCTTTTTTTCGGCTGCAGGTTGGGTCAGATACGGTAGGTGCTTTTTGTCATGACCTTGGCCAGCACGCTCATGCCGAACCGCACCGGCGCCGGGAAGCGGAAACCGCCGGCATCCAGGGCGCTTTCAGCGTGGTGTTCTTCATCGATACGCATCTGCTCAAGAATGGCCCGGGACTTTTCGTCTTCGGCCGGCAGTTGTTCCAGGTGTTCATCCAGGTGCTTGCACACTTGATGTTCGGTCGCGGCGACAAAGCCCAGGCTGACCTTGTCGCTGATCAACCCGGCAGCAGCGCCGATGCCGAACGACAAACCGTAAAACAGTGGGTTGAGCACGCTGGGGTGGCTGCCCAGTTGGCGAATGCGTTGCTCGCACCAGGCCAGGTGGTCGATTTCTTCCTCGGCCGCATGCTCCATGGCTGCGCGTACCTGCGGCAGCTTGGCGGTCAGGGCCTGGCCTTGGTACAACGCCTGGGCACAGACTTCGCCGGTATGGTTGATGCGCATCAAGCCGGCGACATGACGCGTGTCTGTCTCACTCATCTGCGCGTCGGGCTGCACAATGGCGGGCGACGGACGGTACGGTTGGCCGCTGAAGGGCAGCAGCGTGCGCATGGCCATATCGGCTTGCAGCAACAGGCGATCAATCGGCGAGTAGTGACGTTGGGTAGTCATGCTGACCTCCGGGAAGAATCTCGGCGGCCAGTTTACCGCAAGAGAGGGCGAAGCGTTTGCGCTGAGTCAAGGGCATGGGGTCGCAGCACCGTGCTGCGATCCGTTTCAGAGGCCTGTCAGCCCGGCGGCCAGTTCATCTGGCGCTGACCCAGCACATGCATATGGATGTGATAGACGGTCTGGCCGCCCTTTTCATTGCAGTTCATGACGACGCGGAAACCATCCTCGCAGCCAAGTTCAAGGGCCAGGCGCTGGGCGGTGAACAGGATGTGCCCGGCCAGTGCCTTGTCGTCTTGCGTGAGGTCATTGAGCGTACGGATCGGCTTCTTCGGGATCACCAGAAAATGCACAGGTGCCTGTGGGGCAATATCGTGGAAGGCGAGGACCTGATCATCTTCGTAGATGATCTTCGCGGGTATTTCTCTGTTGATGATCTTGGTGAACAGAGTATCCACAGCTGTTTCTCCATTATGAAAGTGCAGGGGGAGTGTACTCAGCCGGTCAGCGTGGGCAATAGGCTTTGTTGATTGCACCGGCGATCTTGCGAGTCAGCCAGCGCGGGCTGAAACGTGGACTGAACGCCAGCCAGCGATTGCGGCGGCCAGGGATGATGATGGCTTTGTTCTTTTCCAATGCGCGCACGGTGTAGAGCGCGACCTCTTCCGGGCTCATCAGTTGTTCGCTGCGATCGAGTTTGGCGATGTCCATTTGCGCCGTGCCGAAAAATGCGGTGCGCGTAGGGCCGGGGCAAAGGACCGAGACCTTGATGCCACAGGTCTTCAGTTCTTCACGTAACCCCTCGGAGAAGTGCAGCACATAGGCTTTACTGGCGTAGTAGCTGCTCATCCACGGGCCGGGTTGGAAGGCGGCAATCGATGCGACGTTGAGAATCTGCCCGCCGCCTTGCAACGCCATGGTATTGCCCAGGGCGTGACACATGCGGGTGAGGGCGAGGATGTTGACTTCAATCAGGTCTTGCTCGGTCATCCAGTCCTGGGCCAGGAATGGCCCGCTGGTGCCGATGCCGGCGCAGTTGACCAGCAAATCGATCTGCCGCTCGCCTTCTTCAAGCTCCAGCAGGAACCCGGACAAGCGCAGCGGCTCGCCCAGGTCACAGGCACGAAACAGCACCTCGACGCCGAAGCGTTGAGTCAATTCGAGTGCAATGCTTTCCAACTGATCACGCTGGCGGGCCACCAGAATCAAGCTGCGGCCGCGACGGGCCAGTGCTTCGGCCAAGGCCAGGCCAATGCCGCTGGAGGCACCGGTGATCAGAGCGTAACGGGTCATGCCTTTCTCCATCGCAACGCCCCCATCGATGATGGAGGCATCACGGATGGGGGCGTTTCTTTACTGTTCTTCAGCAGAGTCTACAGGTTCGGCCGCTTCGTCAGCACTTTGGGCGTCTTCTTCATCAACGATGACACTTTGATCGGCGTCTTCATCGGACGTGATGGAGCTGCTTTCGTAGCTGCTGTCCACGTTCGTTTCGAGTTGGTCCAGGTAGCCGTTCATGCCCAGCGACACCACGATGATGAGCATCAGCGGAATGAATGCCAGCCACAGGGACGCCAGGACCTTCACCGCAGTGGAGTTGCGCGGTGGCGGCGCGCCGTACTGGTTGGCCCCCGAGTTACCTGGCACGACCAGCAGCAACAGCGGGAAAATGCTGTTGACCAGCGGCACGAGGTTAAGCAGGTACAGCCAGCCAGACCAGCCGAGGTCGTGCAGGCGCTGCACGCCGATTTGCACACTCACGACCATAACCGCAACGAACAGTGCGAAGCCGAGCAGCGAGCCAACAATGATGGCTATCGTCGGCGACGCGGTCGCGATGGCGAAGCCCACAGTACTGAGGATGCCTGCTGCGACGAGCATTGCGACGGTCAGTACCAGCGTCCAGGCCAGATACCGCAGGCGGCCAATACGGCCATTGATCGTGAAGATCTTCAGCGTGGCGTATTCCGGGAGGCTGTCACCCACGGCAGAACGCGGAGGCGCGTACGGTGAAGCGGCTGGGCTAGCGAAGTCTGTCGCACCAGAGCTTGTCTCGTGGGTTTCGGCGAGGCTGAAGGCCACGGGCTGTTCAGCTTCGATGCGTGCATCCACGCCGGCATTTTTCAGCGCGGTGAGGTAGGTTTCGGCATCGGGGCGTGACAGGTCACGTTTGAGTGCGACCGGGCGACCGGTGAAGAGTTTCTCGATGTCCTCGACGGTGCTCTTGAACAGCTCAGCCAGGTTCAGCTTGGCCGTGGTGCTTTCGACGCCCGGGAGCAAGGCTCCATCAAACACAATCTTGAAGCGGTTGTCGCTCATGCAGGCTTCCTTGTCACTTATTCAGGTAGGAGGTGCAGGCCCGCTCAATCGGCAGGCCTGTCGGTTGGGTCAGCGTGGCCAGCGCAATTGTGCGGCCTGCTCGCGCGCCTTGCGGTATTCGGCATCCAGGCGGGCAACGAGTTCATCGACGCTGGGCAAATCATCAATCTCACCGACGCCTTGGCCGGCGGACCATACGGTCTTCCACGCCTTGGCTTCGTCGCCCAGCGGCTTGAGCTTGGAACCGAAGTTGACTTCGCCTTTGCCTTGCAGGGCAGCGAGGTCGAACCCGGCATTTTCCAGGCTTTGGCGCATAAAGCTAGCGGGAACGCCGGAGACTGCGGGAGTGTGCACGATGTCGGCAGCGCGCGATGTGAGCAGCATCTCTTTATAAGCATCTGGGGCGTGGCTTTCGGTGGTACCGATAAAACGTGTGCCGAAATACGCCAGGTCCGCACCCAGCAATTGTGCGGCGAGGATCTGGTGCCCGTGATTGAGGCACCCAGCCAGCAGCAGGGTTTTGTCGAAGAACTGGCGAATCTCGGCAATCAGTGAGAACGGGCTCCAGGTACCGGCATGGCCGCCGGCACCCGCAGCCACGGCAATCAGGCCATCTACACCCGCCTCAGCGGCTTTTTCGGCATGGCGACGGGTAGTGACATCGTGAAACACCAGGCCGCCATAGCTGTGCACGGCATCTACCAGCTCTTTTACCGCGCCCAAACTGGTTATCACAATCGGCACCTTGTGCTCGACGCAGATTGCCAGGTCCGCCTCCAGGCGCGGGTTGCTGTTGTGCACGATCAGGTTGACGGCATACGGAGCGGGGTCATCCAGTTGCGCCCGGCCCGCTTCAATTTCCTCCAGCCAGGCCTTGAAGCCACTGCTCTCGCGCTGGTTAAGCGCGGGAAAGCTCCCGACCACACCATTGCGACAGCAGGCCAGGACCAGTTGCGGGTTGGAAATCAGGAACATCGGCGCCACTACCACGGGCAGGCGCAGACGTTGTTCAAGCAGAGCGGGCAGCGACATTGGAGGTACCCCGAGTAATTGAAGTTAGAACGGTTTGACCACGACCAAAATTACGATAGCCAGCAATATCAGAACCGGAACTTCATTGAACCAGCGATAAAAGACATGGCTGCGGGTGTTTTCGCCACGGGCGAAGCGTTTTACCTGCGCGCCGCACATGTGGTGATAGCCGATCAACAGCACGACCAGGGTCAGCTTGGCGTGGATCCAGCCGCCGGACTGAAAGATGCTTGGGTTGAGGTAGATCAGCCAGCCACCGAATACCAGGCTGGCGATCATCGCCGGCCCCATGATGCCGCGGTACAGCTTGCGCTCCATGATGCTGAAACGTTCCTTGCTCACCGTGTCTTCGCTTTGGGCGTGGTAGACGAACAGGCGCGGCAGGTAGAACAGCGCTGCAAACCAGCAGACGATGCTGACGATGTGGAGGGCTTTGATCCATAGATAGAGCATTTCTAGTTATTCCCAGGTTCACGGTAGCCGAGATAGTAGTGGCTCATACGTCCATACGTCACGTTGACGGTTGTCGCAGGACGATACGGCCCCTATTATCGACGGCTTTCCAGTGGTTCGTTGAGGGCAGGTTTATGGTCAAGGTCGGTATCGTCGGCGGCACGGGTTACACCGGTGTCGAATTGCTGCGTCTGTTGGCTCAGCATCCGCAAGCTGAGGTGGTGGTCATTACCTCCCGATCCGAGGCCGGCCTGGCCGTGGCCGATATGTACCCGAACCTGCGAGGCCACTACGACGGCCTGGCGTTCAGCGTTCCGGACATCAAGACCCTTGGCGCCTGCGACGTGGTGTTCTTTGCCACGCCTCATGGTGTTGCCCATGCGCTGGCAGGTGAGTTGCTGGCGGCTGGCACCAAGGTGATCGACCTGTCGGCGGACTTCCGTCTGCAGGATGCCGATGAATGGGCCAAATGGTATGGTCAGCCACACGGCGCGCCTCAGTTGTTGGAAGAGGCGGTGTACGGCCTGCCGGAAGTCAATCGTGAGCAGATCAAGCAGGCGCGCCTGATTGCGGTGCCGGGTTGCTACCCAACCGCGACGCAACTGGGCTTCCTGCCTTTGCTGGAAGCTGGGCTGGCGGATGCTTCGCGCCTGATCGCAGACTGCAAGTCCGGCGTCAGCGGTGCAGGCCGTGGTGCGGCGGTAGGTTCTTTGTACTCCGAGACGTCGGAAAGCATGAAGGCCTACGCGGTAAAAGGGCATCGTCATTTGCCGGAAATCCGCCAGGGCCTGCGTCGTGCTGCCGGTAAGGACGTGGGCCTGACCTTCGTGCCGCACCTGACGCCGATGATCCGTGGTATTCATTCCACGCTTTACGCAACCGTGGTTGACCGTTCGGTAGACCTGCAGGCGTTGTTTGAAAAGCGCTACGCCAATGAGCCGTTCGTCGACGTAATGCCAGCGGGCAGCCACCCGGAAACCCGCAGCGTGCGCGGCGCCAATGTGTGCCGGATTGCGGTGCATCGTCCGCAGGATGGTGATCTCGTCGTGGTGCTGTCGGTGATCGATAACTTGGTCAAAGGCGCGTCGGGCCAGGCGGTGCAGAACATGAACATCCTGTTCGGACTGGACGAGAAGTTGGGTTTGTCCCACGCAGGCATGCTGCCTTAAGGCGGTTTAGCGGCTAGGCAAAAGGCCCGTCGAACGGGCCTTTTGTGTTTCTAATGGCGGCGAAGCACATTGATATACCGTAACAATAGTTGACCGATTTTCTAGGAGAAGCGGATAATGCCCGCCATTACGCATATGGCGGCGCTACGCCGGGAGATTATCAGCATGAGCGTTGAATCCTTCACCCCCACGGCTTTGCAATTCACCCACGGTGCTGCGCACAAGGTGAAGAGCCTGGTCGATGAAGAGGGTAATGATCGCTTGAAGCTGCGCGTATTCGTTACGGGCGGCGGTTGTTCAGGGTTTCAGTACGGCTTTACCTTCGATGAAGATGTGGCTGACGATGACACCATCGTTGAGCGCGAGGGCGTGAGCCTGGTTGTCGACCCGATGAGTTTCCAGTACTTGGCAGGCGCCGAGGTGGATTATCAGGAAGGTCTGGAGGGTTCGCGTTTCGTGATCAAGAACCCTAATGCCACCACTACCTGCGGTTGTGGGTCTTCGTTCTCGATCTGATCGAGAGTGGATGCAAAAAAACGCCGCTTGGCTTTCATGGGCCAAGCGGCGTTTTGCTGTCTGGGATTCAGGCGGGATAGATCGCGCCCAACACCCGCAATCCGCGTGCGCCAGTGACGCTGGGTCGGTTGGCGGCAATGCTTTCCAGGCAGCAATGGGCCAGCCAGGCGAAGGCCATGGCTTCGACCCAGTCAGGGTCTACGCCGTAAGTGGCGGTGCTGCTGACCTGAGTAGATGGCAGCAGGGCAGCCAGTCGCTTCATCATGGCGGTGTTATGTGCGCCGCCACCACAGATCAAGAGCGTTTCTGTCTGCGGTTGTGCCGATTGCAGGGACTCGACGATGGTCAGAGCGGTCAATTCCAGCAGGCTCGCCTGTACATCTTGTGGGGCGAAGGCTGGTAGGCGGCTCAGGTGCTGTTGCAGCCATCCCAGGTTGAACACTTCGCGGCCGGTGCTTTTTGGGCCTTTGGTCAGGAAGAAGGGATCGCTGAGCAGTGCGTTGAGCAACTGAGGTTCTACTTTGCCGCTGGCTGCCCACTGGCCGTCGCGATCAAAGTGTTCGCCGCGTTGTAGATGAATCCAGGCATCAAGCAAGACATTGCCCGGGCCGCAGTCGAAGCCGGCTACGGGCTTGCCGGTCTCAATCAGGCTGAGGTTGCTGAAACCGCCTACGTTCAGTACCGCACGATTGCCGGTGCTTTCGCCAAACAATGCTTCATGAAACGCGGGTACGAGCGGCGCGCCCTGGCCACCGGCGGCGACATCGCGGCTGCGGAAGTCGCTTACCACGGTGATGCCCGTCAGCTCGGTGAGCAGGGCTGGGTTGCCGATCTGCACGGTAAAGCCCCGGGCGGGTTCGTGGCGGATGGTCTGGCCATGGCTGCCGATCGCGCGGATTTCCCGAGGCTTGAGGTTTTGCTGTTCGAGCAGCGTACGAATGCCTTGGGCTGCGAGGGTAACCCAGTGCTGCTGGGCGATCGCTGAGCGGGCAATCTCATCCGGGCCGCTGGCGCACAGGCTCAGCAGCTCTGCGCGCAGGGCGTCAGGCATCGGTGTGTAGTGCGTGGCGATCAGATTGACTGCCGCGCCCTGTTCAACCAGAGCGATGTCCAGGCCATCCAGGCTGGTCCCGGACATCACGCCTATATAGAGCGGCATGGCTTAACGCTTCGCCGAAGCCAGCAGGGTGGACCGCTCTTGGTCCATGCGTGCCATCAGCGGCTGGCTTTGTTGCATGAAGCGCGCACGCTCTGCTTTGGCAATTGGGTCGGCCATCGGTAGTTTCTGACCCAATGGATCGACGTGTACGCCGTTGACCTGGAACTCGTAGTGCAAGTGCGGTCCGGTAGAGAGGCCAGTGGTGCCGATATAACCGATCACTTGGCCCTGCTTCACGTTGCCGCCCGTCTTCACGCCCTTGGCGAAGCCTTGCATGTGGCCATACAAGGTACGGTAAGTGTTGCCGTGCTGGATGATCACGGTGTTGCCGTAACCACCGCGACGGCCGGCCAGCAGGACCTTGCCATCACCCGCAGCCTTGATCGGCGTACCGCGTGGGGCGGCATAGTCGACGCCTTTGTGGGCGCGGATTTTGTTCAGAATTGGATGCTTGCGACCCATCGAGAAGCGCGAGCTAATGCGAGCGAAGTCCACCGGGGTCCGGATGAAGGCCTTGCGCATGCTATTGCCATCGGCGGTGTAGTAGCTGCTGTTGCCTTGTTTATTGGTGTAACGCACGGCGGTGTAGGTCTTGCCGCGGTTGGTGAAGCGTGCGGAGAGGATGTTGCCTGTGCCGACCACTTTGCCGTTGGCGACTTTTTGCTCGTAGATTACGTCGAATTCGTCACCCTGGCGGATGTCTTGAGCGAAGTCGATGTCGTAGCCAAATACGCTGGCCATGTCCATGGTCATGCCATGGGACAACCCGGCGCGGGCAGCGGATTGCGACAGTGAACTGTTGATCACGCCGTGAACGTAGGCGGAGCGCATCACCGGTTTGGTGGTGATGCGATTGAAGGCGAAGCCTTTGGCGCCTTTGGTCAGGGAAATGCTTTCGAGGTCGCTGACATTACTGTGCAGGTTGTTCAACTGGCCGTCGGGCGTCAGTTCGAACTCAAGCTTCTGGCCGTGTTTCAGTTGGGTGAACTGCTTGGCTTGTTTGTCGCTCGCCAGCACGTCGTTTACGGCGGCAGCGGGAAGGCCAACTTTCTCGAAAAGGGTCGAAAGCGTATCGCCTTTTGCGACGATCACTTCGCGGTGCTGAGGATTCTTGGCAGCGTCTGCGAGGGGCTTTTGCGTTTCCTTAGCGGCCTGTTGGGTTTCTTCGGGCGTGTTTTCTATCTGCGCGAACGGCGATTCAGACTGGGCATTTGTGGCTTGTTGAGCGTCGGAAGCGTCTTGATCTTGTGTCAGTTGTTCAACTGGACTCTCCAAGTCAAGGCTCAGGGATGTTCGTTTGGCTTCTACGTCACTGGAAGGAAATACCAGGAGTGCCAGGCTAAGAAGGGCGGCGATACCACTTGCAGCGAGCAGGTGGGTCTTCGGGTAAAGCGGCGGCGCTTTAGACGGTTCAGTGGTCATAGGTAATTTTGACTTTGAAGATGAAATGGAAAAGATGAATGACATGATGAAGATGAAATAACTGTATAAAATATAACCAAATCATCTGTGGCGCAAGCTCGCGAACGCTGGGCTTGCTGAACGGTGTCCGTGCGCAGGGCAAAACTTGTAATTAGTCCCTGATCTTGTATGGTTGGTTCCCTTTTGAATCTGAGTCTTGCGGGTCTGTTATGAAGTCGGTTGAAGAGCAGCTAGCGCTGATAAAACGTGGTGCGGAAGAACTGTTGGTCGAGTCCGAGCTGATCGAAAAGCTCAAGCGTGGCCAGCCCCTGCGTATTAAGGCTGGCTTCGATCCGACGGCGCCGGATCTGCACCTTGGTCACACCGTGCTTATTAATAAGCTGCGTCAGTTCCAGGAGCTGGGGCATCAGGTCATCTTCCTTATAGGTGACTTCACCGGGATGATCGGCGATCCGAGTGGCAAGAGTGCGACGCGCCCGCCGCTGACCCGCGAGCAGGTTCTCGACAATGCCGAGACCTACAAGACTCAGGTGTTCAAGATCCTTGATCCGGCTAAGACCGAAGTAGCGTTCAACTCCACCTGGATGGACCAGATGGGGCCTGCGGACTTCATTCGCCTGACCTCCCAGTACACTGTTGCGCGGATGCTTGAGCGCGACGACTTCGATAAGCGCTACTCCACCAATCAGCCGATCGCTATTCACGAGTTCCTGTATCCGCTGGTCCAGGGCTATGACTCGGTGGCATTGCGTGCCGACGTGGAGCTGGGTGGGACCGATCAGAAGTTCAATCTGCTGATGGGGCGTGAGCTTCAGCGTGCGTATGGGCAGGAGGCGCAGTGCATTCTGACCATGCCGCTGCTGGAAGGGTTGGACGGCGTCAAGAAGATGTCCAAGTCCCTGGGTAACTATGTGGGTATCCAGGAGGCGCCGGGTGTGATGTACGGCAAGCTGGTCTCCATTCCTGATGCGCTGATGTGGCGTTACTTCGAGCTACTGAGCTTCCGCTCCATGGATGAGATCAATGCGTTGCGTGCAGATGTCGAGGCTGGCGCCAACCCGCGTGACGTGAAGATCAAGCTGGCTGAAGAGATTGTTGCGCGTTTCCATGGTGAGGAGGCTGCGGCCAGTGCTCACCGCGCAGCGGGTAATCGTATGAAGGATGGCGAACTGCCGGATGATTTGCCTGAGGTCGAGCTGACTGCTGGCGAGGCTATGCCTATTGCTGCTGTCCTTAATAAGGCAGGCCTGGTCAAGAACTCGGCCGTAGCGCGCGACCTTCTGAATTCTGGTGGTGTGCGTATAGATGGTGAAGTGGTAGATCGCACCTTTATATACGAGCTGGGCGCGACCCATGTTTGCCAGGCGGGGAAGAAGGCGTTTGCGCGTATTACGCTCAAATCCGAATAAGGTTGAAGTTAAGGGTTGACGGCGAATTATATCTGTCTATAATTCGCCCCACTTCCGGCGCAGTCGAAACGGAAAACTCCTTGGTAAACAATGAGTTACGCAGTTTTCGGCAGCGGGTTGCTTCAGTTCATCGAAGCCAAAAGGAAGTTGAAAAAGAGGTGTT
>NZ_RWIO01000035.1:0-58877 GCF_009764655.1 Pseudomonas sp. PB105 | reverse complement strand
CTCGCTACAACATCAGCAGGCCTCACAGCTACAACGACTACCGGTCGCCGGTCATGAAGGAAAGGTTGGCGGCGTGAACCGTAATCGGTGTCCAAGATTACTTGACCAGTTCAAGCCCCCTCCCACATTGGTCTGCCTTAGTGAGTACGCGCGACCGCAAACTCACTCAGTTCAACCAGGGCGTCCCGGTATTCACTGGCAGGCAGGGCTTCCAGGCACTGGATCGCACGGGCCACGTAATCACGCGCCAGCTGTGCGGTGTAGTCCAGGGAGCCCGAAGCTTCTACGGCCTCACGGATGCTTTCCAGGTCTTCGATCCCGCCTTTCTGGATCGCTTTGCGTACCAGGGCGGCCTGTTCCGGCGTACCTTCGCGCATGGTGTAGATCAGCGGCAAGGTCGGCTTGCCCTCGGCCAGGTCGTCACCGACGTTCTTGCCCAGGGTTTCGGCGTCGCCTTTGTAGTCGAGCAGGTCATCCACCAGTTGGAACGCCACGCCCAGGTGATCACCAAAGGTACGCAGGGCTTCGGCCTGTTCGGCGGTCGCACCGCACAGGGCCGCAGCGCTGTGGGTCGAGGCTTCGAAGAGCATCGCGGTTTTGCCGCGAATCACTTCCATGTAGGTTTCTTCGGTGGTGCTGGCGTCGCGGACCTTCGACAACTGCAACACTTCGCCTTCAGCGATGATGCGCGTGGCCTGGGACAGGATCTTCATCACCGGCATCGAGCCCAGTTCGACCATCATCTCGAACGAGCGCGAATACAGGAAATCGCCCACCAGCACGCTCGGGGCGTTGCCCCACATGGCATTGGCGGTCTCGCGACCACGGCGCATGCCGGACATGTCGACCACGTCGTCATGCAGCAGGGTGGCGGTGTGCAGGAATTCGATGGTGGCCGCCAGCAGGCGCAGGTCATCGCCTTCGCGGCCCAGGGCCTTGCCACACAGCAACACTAATAAAGGACGCAGGCGCTTACCGCCCGCCGACGTAATGTAGTCGCCAATTTTGGAGACCAGCGGCACTTTAGACGTCAGCTGCTGCTTGATGATGCCGTCGACGGCGCTAAAATCGTCCGCGACCGCGCGGTAGAAAGCTTGGGGTTGCATCAGCGACAGTCGCTCCAGAAGGGTTGCGCGGCATGCTAGGACCCTGACCCCGCAGTGTCAAGGCGCGATAGACGGCCCCTTGCAAGGCCTCGTTGCCTTGCGTACAATCGCGCACCCTGAACTTCCTGGGCAGCACCTGCCTTACGCAATTGCATTCGGGACGTCCATCCCATGCAGCCATGCCAGCCAATACCTCTTCTTATAAAGAGCTGGGTGAGCAGGATTATCGGAGAAATACCATGTCGTACGCAGTAATTGTTACTGGTGGCAAGCAATACAAGGTCGCCCCAGGTGAATACCTGAAGATCGAAAAACTGGAAGTCGCTACTGGCGAATCCGTTACTTTTGATCGCGTTCTGTTGGTCGCCAATGGCGATGACGTGAACATCGGCGCTCCAGTTGTTGCTGGCGCTACCGTTGTGGCTGAAGTGATTTCCCAAGGGCGTCACGATAAAATCCGCATCATCAAGTTCCGTCGTCGTAAGCACCACATGAAGCGTATGGGCCACCGCCAGTGGTACACCGAGATCAAAATCACCGGTATTCAGGCTTAATTTCAGCCTAATTCCTCACTAGGAGAATTGACTCATGGCACACAAAAAAGCTGGTGGTAGTACCCGTAACGGTCGCGACTCAGAAGCCAAACGCCTTGGCGTTAAGATGTATGGCGGCCAGAAAATCATTCCGGGCAACATCATCGTGCGTCAGCGCGGCACCCAATTCCACGCCGGTTACGGTGTAGGCATGGGTAAAGATCACACCCTCTTCGCGAAAATCGAAGGCGTGATCAAGTTTGAAGTAAAAGGCGCGTTCAACCGCCGTTACGTGAGCGTTGTCGCAGCTTAATTGCGAGATCGCTGGAAAAGCCCTGTCTTGCGACGGGGCTTTTTCGTTTGTGGGGTGAGTCTCTTGCAAAGCTGTTTGTGATGGGCTCCGGCGCTGGATTTGCGGTCGCTGATTGAGGTCGCTGCGCTCATTTTTGCAAGAGTCTTATGTCTTGGTTTTTTAAGCTCGTCCGTGCGGCGAGAGGCGTTTTGTTATGAAGTTCGTTGATGAAGTTTCCATCCGAGTAAAAGCAGGCGACGGCGGTAACGGTTGCATGAGTTTCCGTCGCGAAAAGTTCATCGAAAACGGTGGCCCCAACGGCGGTGACGGCGGTGACGGCGGTTCCATCTACATGATGGCCGACGAGAACCTCAACACCCTGGTCGACTACCGTTACACCCGGCACTTCGATGCCGAGCGTGGCTCCAACGGCGGCAGCACCGACTGCACCGGTAAGAAAGGTGAAGACCTGGTACTGCGCGTACCGGTCGGCACCACGATCATCGACTCCGCGACCCAGGAAGTGATTGGCGACCTGACCAAGGCCGGCCAGAAGCTGATGGTTGTGCAGGGCGGCTGGCACGGTCTGGGTAACACCCGATTCAAGTCCAGTACCAACCGTGCACCGCGCCAGACCACGCCGGGCAAGCCTGGCGAGCAGCGTGACCTCAAGCTGGAAATGAAAGTACTGGCAGACGTAGGCCTGCTGGGCCTGCCGAACGCGGGTAAAAGTACCTTCATCCGCTCGGTCTCTGCCGCCAAGCCGAAAGTCGCCGACTACCCGTTCACCACCCTGGTGCCAAACCTGGGCGTGGTCAGCGTCGATCGCTGGAAAAGCTTCGTGATCGCCGACATTCCCGGCCTGATCGAAGGGGCTTCCGATGGCGCAGGCCTGGGGATTCGCTTCCTCAAGCACTTGTCCCGTACCCGTTTGCTGCTGCACCTCGTCGACATGGCGCCGCTGGATGACACCAGCGCACCAGACGCCGCCGAAGTGATCGTCAGCGAGCTGACCAAGTTCAGCCCGGCCCTGGCTGAGCGTGATCGCTGGTTGGTGCTGAACAAGTGCGACCAGATCCTCGAAGAAGAGCACGAGGAGCGCGTCAAGGAAATCGTTGACCGCCTGGAATGGACCGGTCCGGTCTACGTGATCTCGGCCATCGCCAAAGAAGGCACCGAGCGCCTGACCCGCGACATCATGCGCTACCTCGAAGACCGCGCCGACCGCCTGGCCGCCGACCCGGTATTCAAGGCAGAACTGGCCGAACTCGACCAGCAGATCGAAGACGAAGCCCGCGCCCAGCTGCAAGCCCTGGACGACCAGCGTGCCCTGCGCCGCAGCGGCGTGAAGTCGGTCCATGACATCGGCGACGACGATTGGGACGAAGAAGACGTGGATGATGAAGACGGTCCGGAAATCATTTACGTGCGTGACTGATCCGTTGCAGTAAACTTGAACGCCGCTCTCTATAGAGCGGCGTTTTAGTATCCGGGTTTAACGTTATGGGCCGCGCTGGGTCGCGCAGCCCTCAATCTAAGGTTGAAGATGATGCGGAGCAAAGTGACAGGTGCGCAGCGCTGGGTCGTAAAGATCGGAAGTGCGCTGCTGACAGCGGATGGCAAAGGCCTGGATCGCGCAGCAATGAGCGTTTGGGTCGAGCAGATGGTGGCCTTGCATGAAGCAGGCGTCGAGTTGGTGCTGGTGTCGTCCGGGGCGGTAGCCGCCGGGATGAGCCGCCTTGGCTGGACCGCGCGACCCAGCGCGATGCACGAACTGCAAGCCGCTGCCGCCATCGGCCAGATGGGCCTGGTGCAAGCCTGGGAATCCAGCTTCGCCGAGCATGGCCGCCACACGGCGCAGATCCTGCTGACCCACGATGACCTGTCCGACCGCAAGCGCTACCTCAACGCCCGCAGCACGTTGCGTGCACTGGTGGAGCTCAAGGTCATCCCGGTGATCAACGAGAACGACACCGTGGTCACCGACGAAATCCGTTTCGGCGACAACGACACCCTGGCCGCCCTGGTGGCCAACCTGGTGGAAGCCGACCTGTTGGTGATCCTCACCGACCGCGACGGCATGTTCGACGCCGACCCGCGCAACAATCCCGATGCCCAGCTTATTTATGAAGCGCGTGCCGATGACCCGGCGCTTGACGCCGTGGCCGGCAGTGTCGGCGGTGCCCTGGGCCGTGGCGGCATGCAGACCAAGCTGCGAGCTGCACGCTTGGCTGCACGGTCCGGGGCACACACCATCATCGTCGGTGGGCGCCTGGAGCGCGTGCTGGATCGCCTAAAGGCTGGGGAGCGCATCGGCACGCTGCTGTCGCCGGAACGCGGCATGTTGGCGGCACGCAAGCAGTGGCTGGCCGGTCACCTGCAAACCCGTGGCACCCTGGTACTGGACGATGGCGCGGTGTCGGCGCTGTCCCAAGGCAACAAGAGCTTGCTGCCGGTGGGCGTCAAACTGGTACAAGGCAGTTTCCGCCGTGGCGAAATGGTGGTGTGCGTGGCCCCCGACGGTCGTGAGATCGCTCGCGGCCTGGCTAATTACAGCGCCCTGGAAGCTCAGAAAATTATTGGACAATCGTCGGATGCGATTGTCGGACTATTGGGTTACATGGCCGAACCGGAACTGGTTCACCGCGACAACCTGATCCTGGTTTAACCAAAGGAATATACGATGCGTTTAGTGAAGTTCGCGCTGGGCCTGCTGTTGCTGACGCCGCTGCTGGCTTCGGCCGAAGAGATTGGCCAGGTGTCGACGGTGTTCAAGTTTGTCGGCCCCAATGACCGGATTGTCGTGGAAGCGTTTGACGACCCCAAGGTCGACGGCGTGACCTGCTATTTGTCCCGCGCCAAGACGGGCGGCGTCAAGGGCGGCCTCGGCCTGGCCGAAGACCGTGCCGAAGCGTCGATTGCCTGCCGTCAGGTCGGCCCGATCCGCTTCAAGGGTGAGCTCAAGGACGGCGACGAAGTGTTCAAGGAGCGCACCTCACTGGTGTTCAAGACCATGCAGGTGGTGCGTTTCCTCGACAAGAAGCGCAACACCCTGGTGTATCTGGTCTACAGCGACCGCCTGATCGAAGGCAGCCCACAGAACGCCGTGACCGCGATTCCGATTTTGCCGTGGCCGACCGCTCAGTAATCCGCAGGCGGGTTTTGTAATCGGCGTCTATGATTGCAGGCTTGCGAGTTGTAATCTCGATGAGCCGCAACGTAAAGAACATGGGACATCTGGAGTTCGTCATGAGTGCTTTCCACGACCTGAAACTCAAAGCTTTGGACGGACAAGAGCTGCCACTGGCGCCCTTCAAGGGGCACGTGGTGCTCGTGGTCAATGTGGCCTCCAAATGCGGCCTGACCCCGCAATATGCGGCGTTGGAAAACCTCTATCAGCAGTACAAGAACAAGGGATTTACCGTGCTGGGCCTGCCGTGCAACCAGTTTGCCGGCCAGGAACCGGGTACCGAAGAGGAAATCCGCGAGTTCTGCAGCCTGAACTACGGTGTCACCTTTCCCTTGGGCAGCAAGCTCGATGTAAACGGCCCGGAGCGTCACCAACTCTACCGTTTGCTGGCAGGTGAGGGCGCCGAATTTCCTGGGGATATCACCTGGAACTTCGAAAAATTCCTGCTCGGTAAAGATGGTCGCGTGCTCGCGCGCTTCTCACCGCGCACAGCGCCGGATGATCCAGCAGTCGTCCAGGCCATCGAAAAAGCCCTGAGCTGAACCTTTGGCAGGCGGGCTTGTGTGGTGAGCGGGCTTGTCGAATCGTCGCACCGCCCGCGCTGGGCTGCGTAGCAGCCCAATACCTCACCGCTTTTACCCCTTAATCACCCCAATCAATAGTGCTACCCAGCGCTGTGCACTCTCCATATTATCCGCATCATAAACCCCGTCTCCCGTGGAGTGCCCCCATGCCCGTCCAAGCCTTGTTCAAACCTTTCCAGCTCGGCGCATTGCAACTGTCGACCCGCGTGGTCATGGCGCCGATGACCCGCTCGTTTTCTCCGGGTGGCGTACCCAATTCCAAAGTGATCGAATACTACCGCCGCCGCGCTGCCGCTGGCGTGGGCCTGATCATCACCGAAGGTACTGTGGTCGGTCACCAGGCCTCCAACGGCTACCCGAATGTCCCGCATTTCTACGGTGAGGCGGCCTTGGCCGGCTGGAAGAAAGTAGTCGATGCGGTACACGCCGAAGGCGGCAAGATAGTCCCGCAACTGTGGCATGTAGGCAGCGTGCGCCGTATCGGCACCGAGCCTGACGCCAGCGTTCCCGCCTACGGTCCGATGGAAAAACTCAAGGACGGCAACGTGGTCGTCCACGGCATGACCGCCCAGGACATCAAGGACGTGATCAACGCCTTCGCCCAAGCCGCCAAAGACGCCCAAAGCATTGGCATGGACGGTGTGGAAATCCACGGCGCCCACGGCTACCTGGTCGATCAGTTCTTCTGGGAAGGCAGCAACCAGCGTACCGACGAATACGGCGGCAGCCTCGCCAACCGCTCGCGGTTTGCCATCGAACTGATCGAGGCCACCCGCGCCGCCGTTGGCCCGGATTTCCCGATCATCTTCCGTTTCTCCCAGTGGAAGCAGCAGGACTACACCGCGCGTCTGGTGCAAACCCCTGAGGCATTGGGTGAATTCCTCAAGCCTTTGTCCGACGCCGGCGTGGATATTTTCCACTGTTCCACCCGCCGTTTCTGGGAGCCGGAATTCGAAGGTTCCGACCTCAACCTGGCCGGCTGGGCCCGTCAGCTCACCGGCAAACCGACCATCACCGTCGGCAGCGTCGGGCTGGACGGAGAGTTCCTGCAGTTCATGGTCAACACCGACAAGGTCGCGCAGCCGGCCAGCCTGGAAAAACTGCTGGAGCGCTTGAATAACGACGAGTTCGATCTGGTTGCCGTAGGTCGTGCGCTGTTGGTTGACCCGGATTGGGCCGTGAAGGTGCGTGAAGGTCGCGAGGGCGACATTCTGCCGTTCAGTCGTGAGGCGTTGACGACTCTGGTCTGAGTGGCGTCAGGGCGGGCACTGGGTGGCCGTCCTTGCACACTCCGCGCAACTGGCGTTCAAACTGTTCGATAATCGCCGGCCAGCCCTGGCGACTGGCATGTTGGCGCGCGTTCAGGCGCGCCCTGCGCAACGTTTCGCGCTCTTCCAGTAGCCAGATGGCCGCATCGCAAAACGCATTTTCATCCCCCGGCATCGCCAGTGCGCCGCTATAGCCGTGGCGCAGGTGCTGGCTTGCGGCCGCTTGATCGTAGGCCACCACACCAAGACCTGAAGCCATGGCTTCCAGCACCACGTTGCCGAAGGTTTCGGTCAGGCTGGGAAACAGAAACAGGTCACCGCAGGCGTAATGCCGTGCCAGCTCTTCGCCGCGTTGAGTGCCGCAGAACACCGCGTCGGGCAGATCGCGCTCAAGCAGTGCGCGTTGCGGGCCGTCGCCGACGATGATCAGCTTCATGCGGCGCGATGGATACGTAGCTTGAAGCGCATCGACGCAGCGCTTGAGCAGCCCGAGGTTTTTCTCCTGGGCCAGGCGGCCAACGTGCAGCACAGCAATATCGTCGTTCTCCAGACCCCAGCTTTCACGCAGTGCATTGTCACGCTTGGCCGGGTGGAACAACTGGCTGTCGACACCGCGCGACAACATGCCAAGGCGCTCGAAATGCCGGCGCTCCAACTCCAGGCGTTGGCTGGCGCTGGGCACCAGGGTCAGGGTCGAACGGTTGTGAAACCAGCGCAGGTAATGCGTGACCACACGGCTCAGCAGGCTCAAACCGTACTGGTTTGAATACTGCTGGAAGTTGGTGTGAAAGCCACTGACCACACTGATTCCCAGGCGGCGTGCTGCACGCAGTGCGGACAATCCCAGCGGGCCTTCGGTGGCGATGTAGAGTACGTCCGGGCGTTGGCGTGTCCACCGTCGCAATAACTTGTGCATCGACGACTGGCCCCATTGCAGGCCTGGATAACCCGGCAGCGGCCAGCCGCGGCACAGTAAGAGTTCGTCGTCGCTGAGCCGGCTCTGATCAGCGCCCTGGCGTGGGCGCACGAGCTCGACTTGATGGCCGCGCGCACGCAAACCGTCGCACAGGCGACCAAGGGTATTGGCCACCCCGTTGATCTCTGGCGGGAAGGTTTCGGTGATCAGGGTGATATGGAGCGAAGCTGTCGTCATGACCCATAGTGTCCTGGTGGGCCATGTCGCCATTGTGTCATCCAGATGATGGATTTATGACCTGGGCACCTTGGGCGTGGCCATCGCCTCGGCGCCTTGCTCGCGCACCCAGAACAGCGTCGCCCCGGCCACCGCCGCCGGCATCATCAGCAGGTTGACCACCGGCACCAGCAGCACCAGATAAACAATCCCGCCGAAGCTCATGCTCTGCCAGCGCTTCTGGCGCAGCCACGCGAGCATCTCGTTCCAGCCCAGCTTGTGGTTGTCGGCCGGGTAGTCGATGTACTGGATCGCCATCATCCACACGCCGAACAGCAGCCACAGCGGCGCCGCAATCAGGTTCACAACGGGGATAAACGACAGGATAGACAGACCGATCGCCCGCGGCAGAAAGTAGCCCAGCTTGCGCATTTCCCGAGCCAGGGTGCGCGGCACCATGGCGATCAGCTCGCCCCAACTGAACGCGGGGAAGTCATCGGTACCGCGCACCACCACTTCGACTTTCTCCGAGAGAAAGCCATTGAACGGTGCCGCGATGATATTGGCGAGCATGGTGAAGGTGAAAAACACCATCAGCACCACCAACACCACAAACAAGGGCCATAACAGGTAATTAAGAAAACTCAGCCAGCTCGGCAGCGTCGGCATCAAGTGGTCGACCCACAGGCTGAACTGATGACCGGCGAAGTAGATCAATCCGACGAACAGCACCAGGTTGATCGCCAGGGGCAGCAGCACAAACAGCCGCAGGCCAGGGCTCAATACCAGTTTGAGGCCTTCACGCAGGTATTGCGGGCCGGAAAGAGCAGGGGCGGGCATGGAGAACTCCGAGCAGAATGGCGATCGCGCCGACCTTACCGGCTTTACATTCAAGGTGAAAGCCGCGACATCAAAGTTAACAAAGGCGTCGATCAGGCCAACTGACAGCATAGAGACCGCCTATGAGCTGGATTGTTAAACCGTATTTCCTTAATCTTGCCCCCCTCTATACGCTGCACCCATTATTTTCAGGATCTGCGAGTTAAAGCCTTCCCCAAGTGCTTCGCAGTCCTTTTTTATTCCAGCCGCCTTGTAGTCCGGGCGGTCGATAGGAGTGAGTCATGTCTGATACCCGTCATTCGCGAGTGATTATTCTCGGTTCCGGCCCTGCCGGTTACAGCGCTGCGGTCTACGCTGCCCGGGCCAACCTCAAGCCGCTGCTGATCACCGGCATGCAGGCGGGCGGTCAGTTGACCACCACCACGGAAGTCGACAACTGGCCGGGCGACGTCCACGGTTTGACCGGCCCGGTGCTGATGGAGCGTATGAAAGAACACGCCGAGCGCTTTGAAACCGAGATCGTGTTTGATCACATCAACCAGGTCGACTTCTCCAAAAAACCTTACAGCCTGACCGGCGACAGTGGCGTCTACACCTGTGACGCGCTGATCATCGCCACTGGCGCCAGCGCCCGTTACCTGGGCCTGCCATCGGAAGAAGCGTTCATGGGCAAAGGCGTTTCTGCCTGCGCGACCTGCGACGGTTTCTTCTACCGCAACAAGCCAGTTGCGGTCGTCGGCGGCGGCAACACGGCTGTGGAAGAGGCGCTGTATCTGGCCAACATCGCCAGCACCGTGACCCTGGTTCACCGTCGCGAGACCTTCCGCGCCGAGAAGATCCTGATCGACAAGCTGCACGCCCGTGTCGCTGAAGGCAAGATCATCCTCAAGCTCAACGCCACCCTGGATGAAGTCCTGGGCGACAACATGGGCGTGACCGGTGCCCGCCTGAAGAACAACGACGGCAGCTTCGACGAGCTGACAGTCGACGGCGTGTTCATCGCCATCGGCCACACCCCGAACACCTCGTTGTTCGAAGGCGTGCTGGAAGCCAAAGACGGCTACTTGGTGGTGCAGGGCGGCCGTGAAGGCAATGCGACTGCCACCAACATCGAAGGCATCTTCGCGGCCGGCGACGTGGCTGACCATGTGTACCGTCAGGCCATTACCTCGGCTGGCGCCGGTTGCATGGCCGCACTGGATGCCGAGCGTTACCTCGACGGCCTGAAGGACGCTTCGTTCTAACAAACGCCGTAAAACAATGTGGGAGGGGGCTCGCCCCCGATAGCGGTGGTTCAGTATCAAATGTACTGACTGACACACCGACATCGGGGGCAAGCCCCCTCCCACATTTTGATCTGCGTCTGACTTAGGATTTGCGGGTCAGTGGCTGGGCCGTGAATTTCACACCGGCCAGACCATGGGCGATCAATGCGCGGATATTGCCGTGGTCGCTGCCCTCAGGCGTAGCGATTACCGAGCGGTAATGCTCGCCAAACGCCAGCAGCGCTTCCTGGTCACTCAAGCCTTCCAGCACCGCCAGACCCAGCGTCTTGCACGACCCTTCATTCTGCCCGGCAGCGTTTTCCACCGCGCCGTTGGTGAAGGCTTGTGGCTGGTAGTCATACCCTGCGGCAACAAACGCCAGGGTATCGGCAAAAGCATGGTCACCGCTGTTGAGGCTGGCGCGCAGGGTGTTCAGATCATTCATGGGTTTTTCCTTTGGCGAACGCCGCCTGTTGGTCGGCGTTGGCTTCTTTCTGGTATTGGGCTTTCCAGTCGGCGTACGGCATGCCGTACACCACTTCACGGGCATCATCGAGGCTCAGCTCGATGTGGCGCTCGTCGGCCTCGGCCTTGTACCACTTTGACAGGCAGTTACGGCAGAAACCGGAGAGGTTCATCAGATCGATGTTCTGCACATCCTTGCGGCTGTCCAGATGGGCCACCAGCCGGCGGAAGGCGGCAGCTTCGAGTTCGAGGCGTTGTTGATCGTTCATAGGGTTCACTTGAATATCAGCGGCTGGCCGCCAGGGTAATCGAAACCGACTCGGCAAAGCGCAGCGCATGGGGCTTGTCCACTTCGACCTCGGCATACAGCACCGATTCATTGCTCATCACCAGGTCCAGCAGTTCCTGGGTCAGACGCTCCAGCAGGGCAAAGCGGTTGCCTTCCACGTGGGCGATGATCGCCTTGGTGATGGTGCGGTAGTTCAGCGCGTGGTCGATATCGTTGTCGCGCACCGCCTCCTGGGCGGCGTACAGGATGGTCAGGTTGATCAACACATCCTGCTTGTTGAGGATCTCGTCCTCGTTGATGCCGATGAAGGTGCGCAGGCACAGGTCCTTGACCCGGATGCGCGCCATGCCTGGTTGAAGTTGTGGCATTGCTACTTGCTCCGTCCAATCAGTTGCAGGAACTCCATGCGCGTGGTGTTCGACTCGCGGAAAGCGCCGAGCATCACCGAGGTGTTCATGGTTGAATTCTGTTTCTCCACGCCGCGCATCATCATGCACATGTGCCTGGCTTCGATCACCACGGCCACACCGGCGGCCTGGGTCACGTCCTGGATGGCGTCGGCGATCTGCCGCGTGAGGTTTTCCTGGATCTGCAGGCGCCGGGCGAACATGTCGACGATACGCGCCAGTTTCGACAGGCCCAGCACCTTGCCAGTCGGAATATAGGCCACATGGGCCTTGCCGATAAAGGGCAGCAGGTGGTGTTCGCACAGCGAGTACAACTCGATGTCCTTGAGGATCACCATCTCGTCGTTATCGGAAGAGAACAGCGCCCCGTTGACGATCTCTTCCAGGTTCTGCTCATAGCCATGACACAGGTACTGCATGGCTTTGGCGGCGCGCTTGGGCGTGTCGAGCAAGCCTTCGCGCTCTGGGTCTTCGCCGAGGCCTTTGAGAATCTCGCGGTAGTGTTGGGGCAGGGACAAGGTCATACAACATCCTCACATACGGCTTACTTGATATGCCGCCCGCCGTTGACGGTCAGGGTGGTACCGGTGACATAGGGGTTGTCCAGCAGGTAGCGCACGCTCTGGTAGATCACCTCGGGACCGGGCTCGATGCCCAGGGCAGACTTGGCCAATATCTTGCTGCGATAGGCCGCGTCGTCGTCTTCGTTGAACATCACCATCGCCGGGGCGATGCCGTTGACCTTGATCAGCGGCGCGAACTGCGCGGCAAATGACAGCGTAAGGCTATCGAGCCCGGCCTTGGTGGCGCAGTAGGCAATGTGCTGGCGGCTGCCCTTGCGCACCACGTCATCGCTGATGTGCACGATGTCGGCTGGTGAAGAACGTTGCAGCAGGGGTGAACAATGCAGGTTGATCAGGTACGGCGCAAGCATGTGCACGCTGAACATGTCGCTGAAGGCGCGGCTTTCGTCGCCCGGGGTTTCCGCGACCCAGGCCGAGGCGTTGTGGATGATCGCGCGCAGGCTTTGAGTATGGGTCTGCAGGTCAGCGATAAACGTCAGGATTCCAGCTTCGTTGGAGAAGTCGGCAAACACACCGACCGCACCCCGTTCGCGCAGGGCCTGCACACCGGGGCGTTCGCTGCGATAGCTGAAAATCACCGGTTGGCCTTCGTCCAGCAGGCGCTGGGCGCAATGCAGGCCGACACGTTGGCCGGCGCCGGTGATCAGGATCGGTGCATGGGTTGCAGTCATGGGAGGCTCGCGTCGCTGGCAGGCGCAAATCATACCAGCGACGGGTCGCCCCTGTACTCACGCCGCCGCTTCGGCGGCCTTGCGCGGTGTTGGCGCGGGATGCAGCCAGTTCGCCAGCAGGTGGGTCGACAGCGGAATGAACCAGTAAACCATCAGCGGCGTGAGTGCCATCGTGCTGACCAGCACGCGCGGCACCAGGTCGAGCTGATTGAGCAATGGCCCCAGGACGAAATTGAACAGCAGCGACACCGGGAAAAACGCCAGCCAGATCGCCACCGCCTGTTTCCAGCGCGGCGGACGCGCGCCAGCCGCACCAAACCAGCCGTCGATGCCACGTACGCGGTGCTCGGATGGGTCGGCAAACAACTCGCTGCCACGGCTCAGCCACGCACCACGGGAGGCGGAAAACTCCCAGGCGTGCAGGGTCTTTTCATCGGCGAAACGGAAAATGATCTGGAATTCGTCATCGTTGGGCGGCGGTGCCAGCACGCCGGAACCCAGGTAACCGGGGAAGTCGGTGGCCAATTGCTCGCCTTCGCGCAGCCAGGCCATCAGTTCTTCGTAGCGCCCTTTGGCGACGCGGCGCGCAACCATCAAGGTGACGGGAGAGGTAGACATTGTGTATCTCCAAATATACGGGTGCGCTGAACCGGGTAGGCGGCGCACAGACGAAGCTGCGGGGTGTTGCAGCGACGTGTAAAAAGCAGGCAAGGATTATTCCTGTTTTGCCGAAATACACCAGCGACATTGGTCCGAAAAGCCCAGACCTTGAAAAAGACAGGTCTAAAGGCGTTAAATGAGCACCCGACTACAAACGGTTTTTTGGTCTCAAATGCCCGTGATTACTGCTCCCACTGATAGCACTTCGCATCTGGATTCAACTGACGCCTCTGAGCTGTTTCCAATCCGTGAAGTCTCAAGATTGACAGGCATCAACCCGGTCACCCTGCGTGCCTGGGAGCGCCGTTACGGTCTGATCCAGCCCATGCGCACCGAAAGTGGGCATCGCCTCTACTCCAAGTCCGACATTGAGACCGTCAATCGCATTCTTGATTGGATCGAGCGGGGAGTGGCCGTGAGCAAGGTCGGCAAGATTCTCGCCCGCGACGATCAGCAGGCCGAAATGATTCGTGCTGAGCGTGACACCCTTGAAGACGCCGAATGGCCGCAGTGGCGGGCGCGCCTGATGACCGCGATCAGTGCCTTTGATGACCGCCAGCTGGAGAGCGTGTACGGCCAGATTTTTACCACTTATCCCCTCAGTGTGGCGTTTCAGGACATCCTGATGCCCCTCTGGAACGAGCTGTTGCGCCACCAGGGAGGTTTCGGTCAGGCCAGCGAATGGCTGTTTTTCGACGCCTTCCTGCGTGTACAAACCTTCCTGCGGCTGCACGTCGCGAGTGGGTCGCTGGTGCCCAGGGTACTGCTGACCGCCATGCCCGGCGAATGCCGCAAACTGGAGTTGCTGGTGGCGGCGCTGTTGATGAGTCGTGATGACTTGACCGTGAAGGTGCTGGGCATGGGCCAGCCGTTTGATGAGCTGACCCTGGTGTGTGAAAAGATTCAGCCCCAGGCGCTGGTCATCCTCTCCAATCACGCCCATAACCTTGAGTTGGCAGGGCGCCTCAATCGCTTGGCGTTGACCCTCGATTGCCCATTGTTTCTGGCGGGTGCCGCGTCGGACCTGGCGCAGAGCGCACTGGCAGGCTCCTCCGTCGGTTGCCTGGGCAGCGAAGGGCGCGAGATGCAACGCCGCTTGCAGCAGTTCCTCAGCGGTAACCTGGATACCTGATCTCAGGCGTGCATCTGCGGGTGCACCAGGCGGTGCTGATGCAGGATGAACTGGCGCAGGCGCTCGATTTCATCCGTATCGCTTTGGCTGAGGCGATAGGCAAACAACCCCCGCGCCGTTTCCCGCTCGAACGCGCCGCGCAGGCTGATGCGCTCATAGCCGGAAGGGCTGAACCACAGGGAAAAGGTTTTTGGCGGCTTGATCCTGCCCCGAATCTCCACCAGCACGCCCTTGAATGACACTTCATGCACCCACAGCGCGCTCGCCGTGCCCTTGATGTTTTCCAGGGCTACCGGTGCTTCGAGCGCCAGCCGCCAGGCGCGGATCACTGGGCCGTCTTCGAAAATGCTCGGCACCCCCAGACGCAGATGCACGGCATTGAACTCATCCTCCACCAAGTGCAGGGGAAAGGTCAGTTGCTGGTTGTCGAACTGTGCCTGAATGGTGACATGGTCGTGGGCGGCCAGGCGGGTGAGCAAGTCGCGAATCTGCGCACCGCCGTTGACGGTCAGGCTCGACGACGCATCCCGCAAGTTGAGTTGCGGGTTGTGTTGCATGTTCTGAATGAAATCCAGCTCATCCTGGGTCAGAAGCGCATCGCGTTGCATCGTACGGGCTCAGTAGGGAGGGCATTAAAGTGCCATTATCTGCTCATATGGCCGCATTTTCTAAGTTTTGTTTAATCCGCTGGTCGCCCTGAGCGCCGCGAGCTCGGCCTTGACCTGGGCCAATTCGCCTTCCAACTGCGCGACACGCTGCTGGGCCTTGACCTGGAGCGTGACGTCTTTTTGTACGCCGACAAAATACGTCTGTTTATCGGCCGCGTTATGCACCGTCGAAAGTGACAGCTCGTTCCAGAAATGGCTGCCGTCCTTGCGGTAATTACGCAGGATTTCCCGGCACGCCCCACCATTCTCCAGCGCGTCCCGTATAGCCATCAGCGCTGGCTGGTCACGGTCACCCGACTGCAGGAAGCGGCAGTCCTGATAGAGGATTTCATCCAGGGTGTAGCCGGTCAGCCGTTCGAATGCGGGGTTTACGTAAATCAGCGGCTTGTCTTTGCCTTCCCGTTCGGCGACCACGATGCCGTCGTTGGAAGCGTCGATCACCATTTGCATCAGCTTGGCGTTAATCATTGAGCGATCCATGGCTGGTTGTTGAAATGGGCAGTTTATGGCAAGTCCTGAATCTTGCACGGTGTGGCCCGAAATATTTGCGTCGCTGTTAATATCCCAGGCTTTCGCTCAACTACAGGATCAGATTGATGAAAGTCGCCATCCTTTCCGGCTCGGTCTACGGCACGGCTGAAGAAGTCGCCCGCCACGCCGTCGGCATCCTCAAAGACGCCGGTTTTGAAGCCTGGCACAACCCCCGTGCAACCCTGGCGGATGTGCAGGCGTTTGCCCCCGAGGCGTTTCTGGCGGTGACCTCGACCACCGGCATGGGTGAACTGCCCGACAACCTGCAACCGTTGTATTCGACGATTCGCGACCAGTTGCCTTCGGCCTGGCGCGGTTTGCCCGGTGCGGTGATCGGCCTGGGCGACGCCAGCTACGGCGACACCTTCTGTGGTGGCGGTGAGCAAATGCGCGAACTGTTTGGCGAGTTGGGCGTGCGCGAAGTCCTGCCGATGCTGCGCCTCGACGCCAGCGAAAGCGTCACTCCGGAAACCGACGCCGAGCCCTGGCTGGCTGAGCTGGTCACCGCACTGGGCGATGACTGAGCGGTTCGCAGTGGCTTTATTGACGGCGTCTCTTTGACGCCGTTTACACAGATTTAAACTATTCTCCTAGCTGACTCGTACGGTCATCAAGCTGGCTGCGAAGGCAACTCCGTCTGCCAGGGCGTCTGACTAGACTGGCCCATCACTCAAAAAACAATAAGAAGTGCGCCAAGGAGGTCGTTGCCGTGAGCCTAGCCCCTGTTGTATCGCCACAGACTGTCAAAGATCAGGTCAGCGCTGCCGAGTGGCAAGCCCGTGTCGACCTGGCGGCCTGCTATCGCCTGGTGGCGCTGCATGGCTGGGACGACCTGATCTTTACCCACATCTCGGCCAAGGTGCCGGGCACCGATGATTTCCTGATCAACCCTTACGGGCTGATGTTTCACGAGATTACCGCGTCGAGCCTGGTCAAGGTCGACCAGGCCGGCAACAAGCTGATGGACAGCCCCTACGAGATCAACCCCGCGGGCTACACCATCCACAGCGCCATCCATGAAGTGCGCCACGATGTCACCTGCGTGCTGCATACCCACACGGCCGCCGGCGTGGCGGTGGCGGCGCAGAAACAAGGCGTGCTGCCGATCAGCCAGCAATCGATCTTCGTGCTGTCGAGCCTGGCCTATCATGCCTACGAAGGTGTGGCGCTGAACCACGAAGAGAAGGCGCGCCTGCAGGCCGACCTGGGCGACAACAATTTCCTGATGCTGCACAACCATGGTCTGCTCACCTGTGGCAGTACCATCGCCGACACCTTCCTGATGATGTTCACCTTTCAGCGCGCCTGCGATATCCAGGTGCTGGCGCAAAACGGCGGCGCTGAATTGATCGCCATTGGCCCGCAGATTCTGGCGGGCGCCAAGGCCATGGTCGCGGCTGTCACAAAGAGCGCCCAGGGTATGGGGGGCGCGCTGGCCTGGCCGGCGTTGCTGCGCAAATTGGATGCTCAAGATCCTGGGTATAAAAGCTGATGCCACTCGCCGAGATCCCGCTCAGAGCCTGGCGCAAGCGCAGCCAGAGTTTCGACTTTCGCGGTCGCACCATCCGTTATTGGACGGCGGGGCAGGGCGAACCGTTACTGCTGATCCATGGCTTTCCCACCGCCAGTTGGGACTGGCATTACGTGTGGCAACCCCTGGCCCAGCACAACCTGGTCATCGCCTGCGACATGCTCGGTTTTGGCGATTCGGACAAGCCGCTGGACCATGGCTACTGCTTGCTCGAACAGGCCGACTTGCAACAGGCGCTGCTTGAGCATCTGCGCCTGGATCAGCCGGTGCATGTGTTGGCCCATGACTACGGCGACAGCGTCGCCCAGGAACTGTTGGCCCGACACTATGAAGGCCGCTTCCAGATGGCCAGTTGTGTGTTTCTCAACGGCGGGCTGTTCCCGGAAACCCATCGCCCGGCGCTGGTGCAAAAGCTCTTGCTCAGCCCGCTGGGCTGGATGATCGGCCGCGCGTTCGGGCGCAATGCCCTGGCCGACAGCTTCAACCAGATATTCGGCCCCAACACCCGCCCCAGCGAAAGCGCCCTTGACGATTTCTGGAGCCTGATCGACTGCAACGACGGCACGCGCATCCTGCACAAACTCATCGCCTACATTCCCCAGCGTCGGCGCCTGCGTGATCGCTGGGTGGCGGCGATGCAGCACGCTGACGTGCCGTTGCGGGTGATCGACGGCGAGATCGACCCTATCTCGGGTATCCATATGGTGGAGCGCTACCGCCAGTTGGTGCCCAACGCCGACACGGTACTGTTGGCCAATATCGGCCACTACCCGCAGATCGAGGCGCCGGTGCTGGTGCTCAAGCACTACCAGGCGTTTCGTGATCGAATTGGGCTGGCCGCGCCGCGCCTGGCTTATTCCTAGACCCTAGGATCATCCCTCTGCCTTATCGAGCACCATTCAGCCCTGGCCGTCTTTATTGTGACCAGAGGCTGGGTGCCCGACACTCGACCCATTCCCATTGTCGCCATTGGAGTTCGGTATGAGTGAGTCAGTGCAGTTCCAGGATAAGGTCGTGATCGTCACCGGTGCCGGCGGCGGATTGGGCCGGGCCCATGCGCTGTTGTTCGCCAGACACGGGGCCAAGGTGCTGGTCAATGATCTGGGCGGTTCCACCCAGGGCGAAGGCGCCAATGCCTCGGCGGCCGACCGGGTGGTGGCCGAGATTCGCGAAGCGGGCGGGATCGCCGAAGCCAACCACGACTCTGTCACCGACGGTGACAAGATTGTGCAGAACGCCCTCGACGCCTTTGGCCGCATCGACGTGGTGGTCAACAATGCCGGCATCCTGCGCGACAAAACCTTCCACAAAATGGAAGACGCCGACTGGGACCTGGTGTACCGCGTGCATGTCGAAGGCGCCTACAAAGTCACCCGCGCCGCCTGGCCCCATCTGCGTGAGCAAGGTTACGGCCGGGTGATCTTCACCGCGTCCACCTCGGGTATCTACGGCAACTTCGGTCAGTCCAACTACGGCATGGCCAAGCTCGGCCTGTATGGCTTGACCCGCACCCTGGCGCTGGAAGGGCGCAAGAACAACATCCTGGTCAACGCCATCGCCCCCACGGGCGCCACGCGCATGACCGAAGGCCTGATCCCGCCGCAAGTGTTCGAGCGCCTCAAGCCGGAACTGGTCAGCCCGCTGGTGGTGTACCTGGGCAGCGAAGCCTGCCAGGAAACCTCGGGGTTGTTTGAAGTGGGCGGTGGCTGGATCGGCAAGACCCGCTGGGAGCGCAGCCTGGGCGTGGGCTTTGATCCCGAAGCCGGCTTTTCGCCGGATGATGTGGCCGCGCACTGGCAGCAGATCTGCGACTTCGAAGGAGCGGCTCATCCCAAGGACAACATCGAGGCCTTGAAGGAGATGATGGCCAACTTGCAGAAATACAGCCTCTGATCGTTGCTTGAAAAAGATTGAATCCTACGGGGCGCTGATGGCGCCTCGTTTTATTTCAGGCAAAAAAAAGCCACTGCAAACGCAGCGGCTGAAGTAAGACGTTGGATCAAGGAGCGACAAATCAACGTCAGTGAACACCGGTAACAGATTGAAAAAAGACATCAATCCATTTGAATCTGGCTTTTCTTCCGTTGGCAGGAAGCGGACTGTTTGCCCTGAAAGCCCGGCAAGAATAGTCGTTTGTAACAGCATGAGTAATAGCGATTCACGACATGCACTGTTGTCAAAACTGCAACAGTTACGGCGCTCGCCATCCACGCCCCTGATAACCCGCCATCCACCCGGTCGATGCCCCCGCCCAGACCCAGGCCAGAGCGCCCGGTAATCCTTTCGAGCGACAACACGAATCCCTCCTTGGTGCGCTTATCGCTCCTGATGCGCGGCAGTAGGGTGGGGCCTTCTGTCACTCACCGGGGAAGACGCATGACAAAAACAACAATGCGCGCCATCTTCACGCCACAGGCGCTGGCCGCTGCGGTTGCCTTGGGTTGCTGCGCCCAGGCTCAGGCTGTTTCGTTCAATATTGGCGAGATCGAAGGGCAATTCGATTCGTCGTTGTCGGTGGGGTCGAGTTGGGGCATGCGCGATGCCGACAAGAGCCTGGTTGGTACCGTCAATGGCGGCACAGGCCAGGCTTCCACGGGGGATGACGGGCGGCTCAATTTCAAGAAGGGCGAGACCTTCTCGAAAATCTTCAAGGGCCTGCATGACCTTGAACTCAAGTACGGCGACACCGGTGTGTTCGTGCGTGGCAAGTACTGGTATGACTTTGAACTCAAGGACGAAGACCGCGAGTTCAAGCAGATCAGCGACCACAACCGCAAGGAAGGCGCCAAGTCCAGCGGTGCGCAGATCCTCGATGCGTTCGTTTACCACAACTACTCCCTGGGCGACCTGCCGGGCACCGTGCGCGCCGGTAAGCAGGTGGTCAGTTGGGGCGAAAGCACCTTCATCGGCAACTCCATCAACAGCATCAACCCGATTGACGTGTCGGCGTTCCGCCGGCCCGGTGCCGAGATCAAGGAAGGCTTGATCCCGGTGAACATGCTGTTTGCGTCCCAGAGCCTGACCAACCAACTGACTGTGGAAGGGTTTTATCAGTTGGAGTGGGACCAGACCGTACTGGACAACTGCGGCACCTTCTTTGGCGGTGACGTAGCGGCAGATGGTTGCACGGGTAATTACACCGTAGGCAGTCCGGGGATCGCAGCGTTGCAACCGATCGCCGCATCACGCGGCCAAGGCTTTGTGGTGACCCGCGAGGGTGTGGTGGTGCAGCGTGCCGGCGACCGTGATGCGCGGGACTCCGGCCAATTCGGTGCAGCCCTGCGCTGGTTGGGTGATGACACCGAGTACGGCCTCTACTTCATGAACTATCACAGCCGTACGCCCACTGTCGGCACGATTACCGCCAATACGAACCTGGCGACCATTGGTGGCATCGCCGCCGCCGCTCCTGCAGGTTTCGGTTCAGCCCTGGCCCAGAGCACCATGCTCGGCCGTGGCCAGTACTATCTCGACTACCCGGAAGACATCCGCCTGTTCGGCGCGAGTTTCTCCACCACCTTACCCACCGGCACCGCGTGGACCGGGGAAATCAGCTACCGGCCCAATGCCCCGGTGCAGTTGAACACCACTGACCTGACACTGGCGCTGGTCAACCCTATCGCCGGCCAACTGGCCTCACCCATCCGCAGCAATTTCGGCAGCGACAACAAAGGCTACCGCCGCAAGGAAATCACCCAGATCCAAAGCACCATGACCCAGTTCTTCGACCAGGTCCTCGGCGCCGAACGCCTGACCCTGGTCGGCGAGGCGGCCGTCGTGCACGTGGCGGGCCTGGAGGACAAATCCAAACTGCGTTATGGCCGTGATTCGGTCTACGGCGCCTACGGTTTCCAGGGTGACACCGACGGTTTTGTCACCTCCACCTCCTGGGGCTACCGCGCGCGGGCGATCCTCGACTACAACAACGCGATTTTCGGGGTGAACCTCAAGCCCAACCTGTCCTGGTCCCATGACGTCGCCGGCTACGGCCCCAACGGGATCTTCAACAAAGGCGCCAAGGCCATCAGCGTCGGCGTGGATGCGGACTACCGCAGCACCTACACCGCCAGCCTCAGCTACACCGACTTTTTCGGCGGCGACTACAACACCCTGACCGACCGCGACTTCCTCGCCCTCAGCTTCGGCGTGAACTTCTGATTTGGCTTAAAGAAGGACAAGAACCTATGCGTAAGACAATTGCAGTGTTGGCCCTGAGTCTGTTGGCCGCCCACGTGATGGCAGCCGTATCGCCGGAAGAAGCGGCCAAGCTGGGCACCACCCTCACGCCAGTCGGCGCCGAAAAAGCCGGCAATGCCGACGGCTCGATTCCGGCCTGGACCGGCGGCATCCCGAAAAACGCCGGCGCGGTGGACAGCAAAGGCTTTCTGGCCGACCCGTTTGCCAGTGAAAAACCGCTGTTCGTGATCACCGCCGCCACCGTCGACAAGTACAAAGACAAACTCTCCGACGGCCAGGTGGCGATGTTCAAGCGCTACCCCGAGACCTACAAGATCCCGGTGTACCCGAGCCACCGCACGGTCAACCTGCCGGCGGACATCTACGAGTCGATCAAGCGCAGCGCGCTCAACGTCAAGGCGATCAACGACGGCAACGGTCTGGAGAACTTCACCGGCAACCGTTACTACGCGTTCCCGATTCCGAAGAATGGCGTGGAAGTGCTGTGGAACCACATCACCCGTTATCACGGCGGCAACCTGCGCCGCATCATCACCCAGGCCACCCCGCAGACCAACGGCAGCTACACGCCGATCCGCTTCGAAGAAGAAGTGGCGGTGCCTCAGGCGATCCCAGATATCGACGCGGCCAAGGCGGCCAACGTGCTGAGCTATTTCAAGCAGTCGGTCACCGCCCCGGCGCGTCTGGCGGGCAACGTGTTGCTGGTGCACGAAACCCTCGACCAGGTGAAGGAGCCGCGCCTGGCCTGGATCTACAATGCTGGTCAACGCCGCGTGCGCCGTGCGCCGCAAGTCTCCTATGACGGGCCGGGCACCGCGTCCGATGGCCTGCGCACCACCGACAACTTCGACATGTTCTCCGGCGCCCCCGACCGCTACGACTGGAAGCTGGTGGGCAAGAAGGAGATGTACATCCCCTACAACAGCTACAAACTCGATTCGCCGAGCCTCAAGTACGACGACATCATCAAGGCCGGCCACATCAACCAGGACCTGACCCGCTACGAACTGCACCGCGTGTGGGAAGTGGTCGGCACGGTCAAACCGAGCGAGCGGCACATCTACGCCAAGCGCCACATGTACATTGACGAAGACAGCTGGCAAGTCGCGCTGGTGGATCACTACGACGGTCGCGGCCAACTGTGGCGTGTCGCCGAAGGTCATGCGCAGTTCTACTACGACCACCAGGTGCCGGCCTACACCGTCGAAACCCTGTACGACATCATTGCCGGTCGCTACATCGCACTGGGCATGAAAAACGAGGAGAAAAGCAGCTTCGTGTTCGGCTTCGCCGCCAAGGCAGCGGACTACACCCCGGCCGCGTTGAGGGCTGAAGGCGTACGCTGATCCCGGATCGAAGCGCAGTCAACATGTGAGAGGGGGCTTGCCCCCGATGAGGGAGTATCAGTCACTGGATTGGTTGACTGATACACCGCCATCGGGGGCAAGCCCCCTCCCACTTCTGTGCATGGCCTTCAATCACCCTGCTGAATACTTCTTCAACAACCCCCCGCCACAGGACTAGGGTACGCAACACGTTGCATAACAATAAGAACGCAGGATGCAGCAATGACTGCCATGACACGCTGCCTGGACCGTCCTGGATTCATGCCCCGGCTGTCCGCCCATCATCTGCTGCGCCCCCGCCTGGCCGAGCCTTTGCTGGTGGCGCAGGCGCGCGTCAAGTTGTTGTGCGCCCCTGGCGGCAGTGGCAAGAGCGCGTTGCTCGCCGAGTGCGCGTTGCACGCGCCTGCGGGTTGCCAAGTCTATTGGTTGCCGCTCAATGGCGCGTCCCTCAGCCCTCTCGACCTGTGCCAGCGACTGGCGCAAAACCTGGGCCTGACGTTTACCGACGAAACTACCTTGCTGCTGGACCTCAGTCGTTGGCAGGCGCCGGCGTGGTTGTTCCTCGATGATTTCTGCCGCTTGCCCGCTCCCGACACCGACGCCTTGCTCGACCGCCTGCTCACCGCCAGCAGCCCGGCGCTGACCTGGTGGCTGGGCGCTCGAAGGCGTCCGACCTGTAACTGGCCGCGACTGTTGCTTGATGATGAGTTGCTTGAGTGCGGCGCTGAACTGGCCTTTACCCCTTCGGAAATTCAGGCTCTGCTCGGCCATGCGCCGGCTCAGTCCGTCGACAGCGTGATGCAGTTCAGCGCCGGTTGGTGCGCGGGTGTACGCATCGCGTTGCTGGGCGACGGTCATCCCGACAAGACGCTGCTCGACTACCTGCAACATGAACTCTTCAGCACGCTGCCGCCGGAGCTGGCCGAGGCCTGGCGCGTGCTGGCCCATCTGCCGCGCTTCAATGCGGGCCTGTGCGAGCATTTGTTCGGCGCGGGCGACGGTGGCCAGTACCTGCGGGATTTGCAGGCGCTCGGCGCATTTATCGAACCGTGGGAAGCCACTGACTGGCTGCAGGTTTTCCCGCCGCTGGCGCAACTGATGCACGACGAACCCTGGCCGGCCAAACGCTCCTGGCATCGTCGCGCTTGCCAATGGTTTTGCACCGAACAGGACTGGCAGGCGGCTTTCGAACAAGCGCTGCTGGCCGAAGAATATGAAATGGCCGTGAGCTTGTTGCAGCACTTCAGCTTCGAGGATCTGTTCCGCCAGCAGAACGCCGTCTTGCTGTTGCGCCTGCATGAGCAGCATGGCGATGAATTGATGCTCGGCTCGGCGCAGTTGGTGGGGTTGGTAACCGCCGCATTGCTGTTTGCCGGGCGCTTCGAACAGGCGGCTGCGTGCATCGATCAGTTGGCCCGATTTGCCCCGCAACCCTCGGCGGCGCAACAGCGTTATCTACTGGCGCGCTGGCAGGCGCAATGGGGCTGGTTACTGCACCTGGGCGGCGATGCCGAGGGCTCTCGTCTGCATTTTCTAGAGGCCCTGCAAGCGTTGCCCGACAGCGCCTGGACGTCCCGCTTGATGTGCCTGTCGGGCCTGACTCAGCAAGCCTTGCTGCGCGGCGAGCTGGACGTCGCCCAAGGCCTGAACCGTGAAGCGCTGTGCCTGGCGCGCGCCCATGGTTCGTTGCTGCTGGAGGCCTTGCTGGAACTGGATCACGCGCAATTGCTGGAACAGCGCGGCGCGCCGTATCGGGCGCAGAGCCTGTTGGAAACGGTGCAGGCGATGTTGCTCAAGCAGCGACTCAAGGCCGGGCCATTGGTGGGGCGCATTGCGTTGCGGCGCGGGCATTTGGCGCTGCGCCAGGGCCAGGACAGCCTGGCCGCCGAGTGTTTCGAGACTGGCTTGAAGATGTGCCTGCACAGCCAGGACAAGCGCGTGCTCTACGGATATCTCGGCCTGGCGCTGCTGGCTGCCAACCGGGGTGATTACGCCCAGGCGTTTATCCAACTGCGCGAAGCCGAACGGCTGATGCAGCAACGCCAGGTGCCGGACACTGTGTACCGTGCGGTGCTGTTGTTGGTCAGCGGGCATTTCTGGTTGCAGCAAGGCCGCGCCGAATTGACCGTGGAAGCAGTGCGCCGTGTGCTGCGCCACTTTCGTGGGCCCCAGGGCAAACAAGCGCCGCCGGCCACCCTGGAACTGATCCCGCGCCTGGAATACCTGCTGGTGCTGGCGGAGGTAAAACTGGGCTGCGCCGAGCAACCCATAGAACGGCTCAACGTGTTGCTGGCAACCACCCACCAGCGCGGCATGCTCTGCCTGGAAACCGAGCTGCACCTGGTCCTGGGTGAGGTGGCGTGGCAACTGGGCGACCCGGCCTTGGCGCGCCGTTCGCTGCAAACCGGCCTGGACCTGGCCGGACGTTGCCAGGTGCAACAAGCGATTCGCGAGCTGCGCTTGCGCTCGCCGGGACTGTTGAGCGAGCTGGGCATGGAGCCTCAGGCATCAACCCCCGGCACGCTGGAAAATCCTTTGAGCCAGCGTGAACTGGAAGTGTTGCAACTGATCGCCCAGGGCAGCTCCAACCTGGAAATCGCCGACCGGCTGTTTATCTCCCTGCACACCGTCAAGACCCACGCGCGGCGCATCCACAGCAAGCTGGGCGTCGAGCGGCGCACCCAGGCGGTGGCCAAGGCCAAGACGTTGGGCTTGATGGTCTAAATGAACGCCAGACGGTAGTCGCCGGGCGTAGCACCCATGGCCTGGCGGAAGCGATGGGTGAAGTGGCTGGCGCTGGAGAATCCGCACAGCAAGGCTATCTCGCCCAGGGGCAGGGCACCGCCGCGCAGCAGGCTTTGCGCACGACTCAGCCGACGCGCCAATAGATATTGATGGGGCGGCAGGCCGAAGCTTTGGCGGAACATCCGCGCAAAATGGTATTCCGACAGCGCGCACAGGCCAGCTAATTGGCCCAGGCTGATGGGGTCTTCCAGGTGCTGGTCGATGTAGTCCACCAACAACCGTCGCTGGTATGCCGCCAACCCCCCTTTCAAGCGCAGGCCTTCTCGGGCGCCTACCTGGCTGAGCAGGGTGTGGCTGAGCATTTCATGGGCCAGGCTGCTGGTCAGCAGGCGTTCGGCGGGCTCCTGCCAATTGAGCGCGATCAACTGGTGGAAACGTCGGGCCTGGCTGTCGTCTTGCAGAAAGGTGCTTTCGCGCAGCTCCAAGGTACGCGGCTCGCGGTCGAGCAGGGTGACGCAGCCCAAGGCAAATTGCTCGGGGCTGAAATACACGTGGGCCAGGCGGATTTCACCGTTGATCACCCACGCCGACTGATGCTCGGCGGGCAGGATGCACAGCTTGTCGGGGCCGCCCTTGGTGCCCGGCTGGTCACGCCGAAACGTGCCGGTGCCACCGCCGATGTAGCAGGACAGCGTGTGGTGGCTGGGCGCCTGGTAGTCCTGGGAATCGTGATGATTGCTCCACAAGGCCGCCGACAAGCCGTCACCGAGCTCGGCGCAGGCTTCAAGGCGTGCGTTGGGCGAACGGTTAAGCGCTTGAAAGACTTGCAGGGATTCCAGATCTGACATGGTGTGTGTTCTCCGACGCCTTGCATCCTACTCCGCACGGCAGGCGCTGTGAGCCCAGCGCCCGACAAAAGCGCAAGAATGTGCAAGAACGTTACGAACGTTGAAGGCGACACTGTGGCTCAATCGATGGAGCCCGCTATGAACCTTTCCCTGTATTTACTCACCGTGCTGATCTGGGGCACCACCTGGATCGCTCTCAAATGGCAATTGGGCGTGGTGGCGATTCCTGTGTCCATCGTCTATCGCTTTGGCCTGGCGGCGCTGGTGTTGTTTGCATTGTTGCTGCTCAGTCGCAAGTTGCAGGTGATGAACCGGCGCGGGCACTTGATCTGCCTGGCCCAGGGGCTGTGCCTGTTCTGCGTCAACTTCATGTGCTTCCTCACCGCCAGCCAGTGGATTCCCAGCGGGTTGGTGGCGGTGGTGTTTTCCACCGCCACGTTGTGGAACGCACTCAACGCCCGGGTGTTTTTCGGCCAGCGGGTGGCACGTAACGTGTTGATGGGTGGCGGTCTTGGTCTGGCGGGGTTGGGCTTGTTGTTCTGGCCGGAACTGGCAGGGCACACCGCCAGCCCGCAGACCTTGCTTGGTCTGGGCCTGGCGTTATTGGGGACGATGTGTTTCTCGGCCGGCAATATGCTGTCGAGCCTGCAACAGAAGGCCGGCCTGCGGCCGCTGACCACCAACGCCTGGGGGATGTTGTACGGCGCCTTGATGCTGGCGACCTATTGCCTGGTGCGCGGCATTCCGTTTGAGATGGACTGGAGCGCACGGTATGTCGGCGCCCTGTGGTACCTGGTGATTCCGGGTTCGGTAATCGGCTTTACGGCCTACTTGACCCTGGTAGGGCGCATGGGGCCGGAGCGGGCGGCGTATTGCACGGTGCTGTTCCCGGTGGTGGCGCTGAATGTGTCGGCGTTTGCCGAGGGCTACCAATGGACCGCGCCGGCGCTGGCGGGGTTGGTGCTGGTGATGCTGGGGAATGTGTTGGTGTTTCGCAAGCCGAAGGCGGTTTAACCGACGACTCCGATCCTTCAGGCAAAGCAGGTTTAGTGTGGGAGGGGGCTTGCCCCCGATGGCAGCGTGTCAGCCAGACCACTATCGGGGGCAAGCCCCCTCCCACATTTCCTGCATTTCATACATTTGGCCGAGTTGTCCTTGCTATTTGAGGCCAAGGCGCTTGGCCATGCGGCCCAGGTTGGCACGGTCCAGGCCCAGTTCGCGGGCGGTGCTGGCCCAGTTGTGCTGATGGCGTTCCAGGCAGGCGCTGATCACTTGGCGCTGGTAGGCCTCTGTGGCCTGGCGCAGATCGCCGGTAACGGCCAAGGCTGTTTCTGCCGCTGCTTCGATCACCGGTGCGCTGACATCGGGCAAGTCCAGATCCAGGGCACTCAAGCTCAGAATCCTCGGCCGCTCACGACAGCTCCCCAGTGCTTTCAACGCGCTGCGTCCGATCAAGTGCTCCAGCTCGCGCACATTACCTGGCCAGTTATAGGCCAACAGCGCCGCCTGGGCATCGCTGCTCAGGCGCAGACTGCCCAGGCCCATGCGTGAGCGGTTCTGCTCCAGGAAGAAGCCCGCCAGCAACAACACATCGCGCCCGCGCTCGCGCAGTGCCGGCACTTGCAGCGGGTATACGCTCAGGCGGTGATAGAAGTCGGCGCGGTAGCGGCCGTTGCGCACCTCGTCCGCGAGGTCGCGGTTGGTGGCGGCGATCAGGCGTACATCCACCTGGTGCTCCTTGTCCGAGCCCAGGCGCTGCAACTGGCCGCTTTGCAGCACCCGCAGCAGCTTGGCCTGCACGGTCAGCGACAGCTCGCCCACTTCATCCAGAAACAAGGTGCCGCCATTGGCCAGTTCGAACTTGCCGCGACGCTCGTTCAGCGCGCCGGTAAAGGCGCCGCGTACGTGGCCGAACAACTCGCTTTCCACCAGTGTCTCCGGCAGGGCGGCGCAGTTGAGGCTGATCAGTGGTTTGTCCGCACGATGGGAGGCCGCGTGGATAGCCTGGGCCACCAGCTCTTTGCCCACCCCGGTTTCGCCGGTGATCAGCACGGTAAGGTCGCTGCCGCCCACCAGTTTGATTTCTTCGATCAGGCGCTTGTGGCTTTTGCTCTGGCCGATCATTTCCTTGTGCTGCTGGCCGCTGGCCTGGCGGTAGATCTCGGCGCGCTGGTGCTCGTCTTCGGCGCGCAGGGCCAGGCGTTCGATGCGTTCGGCCACGTTGACGGTGGCGGCGGCGAGGCTGGCGAAGGCTTGCAGGGCGTCCAGTTCAACCCGTTCGAAGCGCTCGGTGTCGAGGGCATCCAGGGTCAGCAGGCCCCACGGCTGGTCGTCGATGAATAGCGGGCAGCCCATGCAGTCGTGCACTTGCAGGTGTCCGTGCAAGCCATCAACCAGGCCGTCGTAGGGGTCGGGCAATTCGCTGTCGCTGTCAAAGCGCGTCGGGCCGGGGCTGCCGAGCAGCACGGCGAAGCGCGGGTGCTCGCTGACCTTGAAGCGCCGGCCCAAGGTGTCGGCGCTCAGGCCATCGACCGCCAGCGGCACCAGCCATTCACCGTCCAGGCGCAGCAACGCGGCGGCGTCGCACGGCAGCAGGGCGCGCATGGCTTGCAGCAGGCGACGGTAACGCTCGCCTTCAGGCAGGTCACGGGACAGGTCGGCGACCAGGGGTAGCAGGGTGGTGAGCAGCGATTGCGCAGTCATAATGACTCCTTGTAGTCCTTATGACTATAAAGTGTAGGAAGTCATATTGACTATGTATTATTTAACTCATTGAAAAATATAGGTTTATAGGTTGGCACGAATACTGAGTAGCTAAGGGCAATCAGTAAAGAAGCCCAGGAGGCTCCCATGCTTAGTGCCCAAGACCGTGCCATCGTCAAATCCACCGTGCCCCTGCTGGAAAGCGGCGGTGAAGCGCTGATCACCCACTTCTACCGCATGATGCTTTCGGAGTACCCCGAAGTCCGTCCGCTGTTCAACCAGGCCCACCAGGCCAGCGGCGACCAGCCCCGCGCCCTGGCCAATGGGGTGTTGATGTACGCGCGGCATATCGACCAGCTCGATCAACTGGGCGACCTGGTGGCGAAGATCATCAACAAGCACGTGGCCTTGCAGATTCTGCCGGAGCATTACCCGATCGTTGGCGCCTGCCTGCTGCGGGCGATTTCCGAAGTGCTGGGCAGCGAGATTGCCACGCCTGAAGTGATGACGGCCTGGGGTAACGCCTACGGCCAGTTGGCAGACATCCTGATCGGCGCCGAAGCCGCCATCTACGACGAGAAAGCCCAGGCTCCCGGCGGCTGGCGCGGTGCGCGGCCGTTCCTGCTGGTCAAGCGGGTGGAAGAGAGCGACGAGATCGTTTCGTTCTACTTCGCCCCGGTGGATAACGGAGCGATTCTCGCAGCGGCCCCAGGCCAATACATCGGCATGAAGCTGGTGCTGGATGGCGAAGAAGTGCGCCGCAACTATTCCCTGTCGGCCTTGAGCGATGCGGGCCTGTACCGTATCAGCGTCAAACGCGAGGCCGGTGGGCGGGTGTCCAACTACCTGCATGACCAGTTGCACGTCGGCGCAACCATTGACCTGTTCCCGCCGTCGGGCGAGTTCACCCTGGCGGCCAGCGACAAACCGTTGGTGCTGATCAGCGGCGGCGTGGGCATCACGCCGACCTTGCCGATGCTCGAAGCGGCCTTGGCTACGCAGCGCCCGGTGCACTTTATCCACTGTGCGCGTAACGGCGGGGTGCATGCGTTTCGCGATTGGGTGGATGGCCTGGCGGCGCAGCACCCGCAGCTCAAACGCTTCTACTGCTATGCCGAGGACGACGGCATCAGCCCGGCGGCCGACAAGGTAGGTCTGCTGAATCAGGAACAACTGGCCGCCTGGCTGCCCGAACAGCGCGACCTGGACGCCTACTTCCTCGGCCCCAAAGGCTTCATGGCCGCCATCAAGCGCCACCTGAAAGCCCTGGGCGTACCCGAGCAGCAGGCCCGCTACGAATTCTTCGGCCCCGCAGCCGCCCTGGAATAGCCCTCCCAGAAATACCACTGTTCCAAATGTGGGAGGAGCAAGCCCGCTCCCACATTTTGATCTGTGTCCTGCCCGATTAATCCCCCGTTAACCCCCCTCTGTTTAAACCACTCCCTGTGTGTAAACTTGCGGCCATTGGCACAACCAAACAAAGGGATACGGGGATGAGTGACGAATTGCGTTTAGGCAGGGAGCGGCGCTTTCTGGTGTTGCTGGGCATCATCTGCCTGGCGCTGATCGGTGGGGCCTTGTACATGCAGGTGGTGCTGGGCGAGGCGCCGTGCCCGCTGTGCATCCTGCAGCGCTATGCCTTGTTGTTGATTGCGATCTTCGCCTTCATCGGCGCAGCCATGCGCACCAAGGGCGCCCTGACCTTTTTCGAAGGCCTGGTGATCCTCAGCGCCGTCGGCGGGGTGGCCGCGGCGGGACACCACGTGTACACCCAGTTCTTCCCGCAGGTCAGCTGTGGCATCGATGTGCTGCAACCTATCGTCGATGACCTGCCCCTGGCCAAGGTCTTCCCGCTGGGCTTCCAGGTCGACGGCTTCTGCAGCACGCCGTATCCGCCGGTGCTGGGCCTGTCCCTGGCGCAGTGGGCCTTGGTGGCGTTCGTGCTAACGGTGATCCTGGTGCCCCTGGGCATCTATCGCAATCGCCAACGCAAGGCCTGACCTCTTCCATGAAAACGCCCCGGTCCTTCTTTAAGGAGGGCCGGGGCGTTTTTGCCTGTAGGCTTTTGTGAACAGAGCGTGACGCCGGACAACGGTGGGGTGCGCGCAGCGTGCGACATGTTGTCACACGGAGGCCGCCGCAGGACGTTTCTGACCCGCCAAACCATCGCTTAAATTTGCAAAAAACGCCCAAGATGTGCTGTCAGTTCGTGGTTCGCGAGAGGCCATGCGCCTCACGCCGTACACGCCTTGGCGTGATGTCCGAATGCCTTGTTTTCTGGGGGGTTGGATAGGTTTTGCATGCCCTTACGCGATGTAAGGGCTGCGGCGGTTGCGCCAATAACACGGCAATTTTTGTGGTTTTTGTTGGGAATCTAACGCGATAAGATCGCGAACCCTTGCAATATGGGTGAAGGATTATTGCTGTAATCGATAAAAATTATTTCTTTATAAGACATGGTTTATACATCGCTAGCTAACTACAATCGCCCGCACTGAATGTCCGGTGCTGTTCAATATTTGAGCACCGGAGCGGTCGAGGGGCAGATGGATGGCTCTGTGCGACCCCAAGGTTCCGGCAGCCTTTCAACTATCCGCACCAAATGGAATTGGTCTGTAACAAGGCCTTTAACCACGAAATCGAATAAGAACTCACCGCAGGTCCGTGAAACGCTCCGTTATGGCGTGCCGGGCAGGCTCTTATTCAATCGAAGAGAAATGCCAACCCTTGGCAGGGTGAAGTGTTGGCGATCAAAACCCAACTGCATTGCGCAAGCTGCTTTAGAGGTCGTGAGATGAGTAAAAACAGGTACCCCCGATTACTAGGCTTTTTGCCGCTGCTTGGCATGATGTTAATGCTGGGAGGCTGCAAGTGGACCTTGATGGACCCGAAAGGACAGATCGGTCTGGATCAACGAAACCTGATCATCACCGCCACGCTGCTGATGCTGTTGGTCGTGGTGCCTGTGATCATCATGACCTTCGCCTTCGCCTGGAAATACCGCGCGTCGAACACCAACGCGACCTACGCGCCCAAGTGGTCGCACTCCACCAAGATCGAAATCGCGGTGTGGCTGGTCCCGATCCTCATCATCATCGCCTTGGGTTACATCACCTATAAGTCGACCCACGAGCTGGACCCGTACCGTCCGCTGGAGTCCGACGTCAAGCCGATCAACATCGAAGTGGTCGCGCTGGACTGGAAGTGGCTGTTCATCTACCCGGACCTGGGTATCGCCACGGTCAACCAGATCCGCTTCCCGGAGAACACCCCGCTTAACTTCCGGATCACCTCCGACGCCGTGATGAACTCGTTCTTCATCCCAGCCCTGGGTGGCCAGATCTACGCGATGGCAGGCATGCAGACCCGCCTGCACCTGATCGCCAACGAAAAAGCTGAAATGGAAGGCATCTCCGCGAACTACAGCGGCGCTGGCTTCACCGGCATGAAATTCAAAGCGATCTCGACGAGCCAGGAAGATTTCAACGCCTGGGTAGCCGAAGTCAAGGCCGCACCTAAACAGCTTGATCAAGCTGAATACGACGCCCTGACCAAACCAAGCCAGAACAACCCAGTCGCCCTGTACTCCACGTATGAGCCGAACCTGTTTCAGAAAATCGTCGACAAGTACGAAGGTATGAAGCCAGGCAAGCCGGTCAAGCACGAGAAGAAAGAAGTGGCCGCGGTTGAAGGTTCTGACACGGGCTCGCATTCAACTGCTGGGGCAGAGGAGTAAACGATGTTTGGTAAATTAAGTTGGGATGCGGTCCCGTTCCACGAGCCGATCGTAATGGTGACCATCGCCATGATCGCGCTGGGTGGTCTGGCACTGTTTGCAGCAATTACGTATTACAAGAAATGGACCTACCTGTGGACCGAGTGGCTGACGTCTGTCGACCACAAGAAAATCGGTGTCATGTACGTCATCGTTGCCATGGTCATGCTGCTGCGTGGTTTTGCCGACGCCATCATGATGCGTACCCAGTTGGCCATGGCCACCGAGGGTTCGCCTGGCTATCTGCCGCCTGAACACTATGACCAGATCTTCACCGCTCACGGTGTGATCATGATCATCTTCATGGCGATGCCTTTCTTCACCGGCCTGATGAACCTTGCCTTGCCGCTGCAGATTGGTGCCCGTGACGTTGCCTACCCGTTCCTGAACTCCCTGAGCTTCTGGCTGCTGGTTTCCGGCGTTGTGCTGATCAACCTGTCCCTGGGCGTCGGCGAATTCGCCAAGACCGGCTGGGTCGCGTATCCGCCATTGTCGGGCCTGCAATACAGCCCTGGCGTGGGTGTGGACTACTACATCTGGGCGCTACAGTTATCAGGGCTCGGGACGACATTGACGGGGGTCAACTTCCTGGCCACCGTCCTGAAAATGCGCGCCCCTGGCATGAAACTGATGGACATGCCGATCTTCACCTGGACCTGCACCTGGGCCAACGTCCTGATCGTGGCTTCGTTCCCGATCCTGGCCGCTACCATGGCGCTGCTGTCGCTTGACCGTTACCTGGATTTCCACATTTTCACCAATGAACTTGGTGGCAATCCAATGATGTACGTGAACCTGTTCTGGGCATGGGGTCACCCTGAGGTGTACATCCTGATCCTGCCAGCGTTCGGTATCTTCTCCGAAGTGATCTCGACCTTTACCGGCAAGCGCCTGTTCGGTCACCACTCGATGGTCTACGCATCGGGTGCGATCTCGGTACTGGGCTTCATGGTGTGGCTGCACCACTTCTTCACCATGGGTTCGGGGGCCAGCGTCAACGCCTTCTTCGGCCTGGCGACGATGCTGATTTCCATCCCGACGGGGGTGAAGCTATTCAACTGGCTGTTCACCATCTACCACGGTCGTCTGCGCATGACCAGCCAGGTCCTGTGGACTCTGGGCTTCATGGTGACCTTCGCCATCGGCGGCATGACCGGCGTACTGCTGGCCATTCCGGGTGCTGACTTCGTCCTGCACAACAGCCTGTTCGTGATCGCTCACTTCCACAACGTGATCATCGGCGGTGCGGTATTCGGTTACATCGCTGGTTTCAGCTTCTACTTCCCGAAAGCGTTCGGCTTCAAGCTGCACGAAGGCTGGGGCAAGGCTGCATTCTGGTTCTGGATCTCGGGCTTCTTCGTCGCGTTCATGCCGCTCTATGCACTGGGCTTCATGGGCATGACCCGTCGTCTGAACGCTACTACCAACCCTGAGTGGGTGCCGTACCTGTACGTCGCCATGTTCGGTGCGATCATGATCGCCGTGGGTATCGCCTGCCAGCTGATCCAGCTGTACGTGAGTATCCGTGACCGTAAGCAGAACGCTTGCGACTCCGGCGACCCATGGAATGGCCACACCCTGGAATGGTCGACTTCGTCGCCACCTCCGTTCTACAACTTCGCCGTGATCCCTACTGCGAACACCATTGATGCGTTCACCGAAGCCAAGGAAGACGGTACTGCGTACCAGCGTCCTAAGCACTACGAGCCGATCCACATGCCAAACAACACCGCCACTGGCGTGGTGATGGGTGCGCTGTTGACCGTGTTCGGTTTCGCGATGATCTGGCACATCTGGTGGCTGGCAATCGTGGGCCTGGTTGGCACTATCGGTTACTTCATCGTTCACGCCGCGCGTGACGATCAAGGCTACATGGTGCCGGTCGAGACGATCGAACGCATCGAAGCCGAGCAACACGCTCGCCTGGTAGCCGAGAAGAAGATCCCGGCCAACCGTGTAGAAACCTCGTTGGAACAGGCTTAAACCATGTCGAACTTAGTGACCAATGCTGGACACGCCCATGTCGATGACCATGGGCACGATGACCATCACCACGACTCGGGGCCGATGACCGTTTTCGGTTTCTGGCTCTACCTGATGACCGACTGCATCTTGTTTGCGTCGATCTTCGCGGTGTACGCGGTACTGGTAAACAACGTAGCGGGTGGCCCGTCGGGCCACGACATCTTCGAACTGCCTTACGTGCTCGGCGAAACCGCCTTGCTGTTGTTCAGTTCGATCACCTACGGCTTCGCCATGTTGGCCTTCTACAAGGGCAACAAGAAAGGCGTACTGAGCTGGCTGGGCCTGACCTTCCTGTTCGGCCTGGGCTTCATCGGCATGGAGATCAACGAGTTCCACCTGCTGATCTCCGAAGGCTACGGCCCGCACCGCAGCGGCTTCCTGTCGGCGTTCTTCACGCTGGTCGGCACCCACGGTCTGCACGTAACTGCCGGCCTGCTGTGGATGGCGGTGATGATGTATCAGGTCAATAAGCACGGCCTGACCAACACCAACAAGACCCGCCTGAGCTGCCTGAGCCTGTTCTGGCACTTCCTGGACGTGGTCTGGATCTGCGTCTTCACCGTTGTTTACCTGATGGGGACTCTGTAATGGCTAATGCACACTCCCATGACCATGACAGCCATGATGCGAGCCACGGCAGCGTTAAGTCGTACGCCATCGGCTTCATCCTGTCGGTAATCCTGACGCTCATCCCGTTCGGTCTGGTGATGTACCCGACCCTGCCCAAGTCGATCACCTTGATGATCGTGCTGGCATTCGCGGTGATTCAGGTTCTGGTTCACCTGGTGTACTTCCTGCACCTGGATCGTTCCAAGGAACAGCGCGATAACGTGATTGCGTTCGTGTTCGCAGGTCTTGTGATCCTGCTGCTGGTTGGCCTGTCGATATGGATCATGTTCAGCATCCATACGTTCATGATGGCGAAGTGAGGTAAGACCCGATGTCGCTTAAGCACTTTATCCAAATCACCAAACCGGGGATCATTTTCGGTAACGTGCTTTCTGTGGCGGGCGGTTTCTTCCTGGCCTCCAAGGGACATGTCGATCTGGCCATCTTCCTGGCTGCGATGATCGGCACGTCCCTGGTGGTTGCTTCCGGTTGTGTCTTCAACAACTGCATCGACCGTGACATCGATATCAAGATGGAGCGCACCAAGAATCGCGTGCTGGTCCAGGGCCTTATCTCCCTGAAGCTGGCACTGATCTTCGCGACCGTCCTGGGTGTTGCCGGTGTGGCCCTGTTGTACAAGGTGGCCAACCCGTTGGCGGCGCTGTTTGCCGTGATCGGCTTTGTCATCTACGTCGGCCTCTACAGCCTGTACCTCAAGCGCAAGTCGGTTCACGGCACGCTGGTGGGCAGTCTGTCGGGGGCGATGCCGCCGGTGATTGGTTATGTGGCTGTGACCAATAGCTTCGACATGGCTGCGCTGGTGCTGCTGGTGATGTTCAGCCTGTGGCAGATGCCGCATTCCTACGCCATCGCGATCTTCCGTTTCAACGACTACCTGGCTGCTTCGATTCCGGTCCTGCCGGTCAAGCGTGGCATCCAGGTCGCCAAGAAACACATCCTGCTCTACATCCTGGCCTTCCTCGTGGCGACCTTGATGTTGACCTTCAGTGGCTACGCCGGCATGAGCTACCTTGCCGTCGCCGCGGCCATGGGCATGTACTGGTTGTACATGGCCTGGACCGGCTACAAGGCGGTGGACGACACCGTCTGGGCGCGCAAGCTGTTCGTGTTCTCGATCTTCACCATCACCGCGCTCAGCGTGATGATGTCCCTGGATTTCCAAGTGCCGAAAGAGCTGTTGCTGACCTACGCACACTGAGTGCCTGAGCAGTAAAAAGGCCCCGCCTTCGAAAGAAGCGCGGGGTTTTTTATTGAGTGAGCTTTAAACTATGCCCAAATCCTACCTATGCAGGACGCAGAACGATGACTAAAAAAGCTGTAATCGTATTCAGTGGCGGACAAGACTCCACCACCTGTTTGATCCACGCACTGCCGCACTACGATGAAGTGCACTGCATTACCTTCGATTATGGCCAGCGCCATGTGGCAGAAGTCGAAGTCGCCCAGCAGCTCGCCAGTCAGTTGGGGGCCACCGTTCACAAAGTGATGGACGTGTCGTTGCTCAATGAGCTGGCCATCAGCAGCCTGACCCGCGACAACATTCCTGTGCCGACGGTGAACAGCTCAGGTGAAAGCCTGCCCAGCACCTTTGTGCCGGGGCGCAATATTCTGTTCCTGACCCTGGCGGCGATCTACGCCTACCAGGTGAAGGCCGAGACGGTCATCACCGGCGTGTGCGAAACTGACTTCTCCGGTTACCCGGACTGCCGCGATGAATTCGTCAAGGCGCTGAACCAGGCACTCAAGCTGGGCATGGAATACGACGTGCGCCTGGAAACCCCACTGATGTGGCTGAACAAGGCCGAGACCTGGGCCTTGGCCGACTACCACCAGAAACTGGATCTGGTTCGCGAGCAGACACTGACCTGTTACAACGGCGTCCTTGGCACTGGCTGCGGCGAGTGTGATGCGTGCAACCTGCGCGCACGGGGCTTGAATGATTACCTGCAGAACAAGACGGCTGTCATGCAGAACCTCAAGCAAAAACTGCAGCTCGACATGATCCCCATGTAGATCCCGTCTTGCCGGGCCGGCCTCGGCAGCTGCTACGACCCAAAACGTGCAGTTGCCCGGTGAGGGATTTGCCTGGATCAGGCCTTGGCGTTGGTCAGGTAGCGCTTGAACAGCGAACGCGCGCCATAAGCCGGCAGGATATTGAAGAACGCAAAGCCCACCTTAATTGCGATCTGCACATAGATCATGCTCAGGATATCGCTGGTCTGCATGGCGCCGTAGAACGCGATAAAGCAGAACAGGAAACTGTCGATAATCACCGCGAAGAACGTACTGAGGAAGATGCGCAGGTACAGGTACTTGGAGTTGGTCAGCTCTTTGATCTTGCACAGCAAATACGAGTTGATGTTTTCCGACACCAGGAACGATATCGAAGAGGCGATCAGCACCGACGACACCTGCACAATCACATCGTTGTAGGGGCCGTCGAGCTTCCATCCAGGTAAACCGGGCAGGAAGGTCGAGCCGTAGAGCAAAACGATGATCATCGCGTTGCTGGCAAAGGCAAACAGGATGGCCTTTCTGGCGAGCCTGAGGCCGAAGTTTTCGTTGAGCAGGTCCACGATCAGGAAGGTCAGCGGATACAGGAAAGTGCCCGGCGTCACGATAATGTCGAGGGACTCGATGTAGATCGGTTTAGTCGCGGCAATGCTGGTGAAGATATAAAAGGTGAAGAGCAGCAGGTTGAGGACGATGTAGACCATCCACGAACTTTCATTGCGGTCGTTGAGGTCGTACGCCGTCACCGTACCGGCCTGGGAGTAGTACTTCTTGTACAGGTTTTTAACTTCCATTTTGTTCAGGTTATCCATGATTTCGCTGTTTAAGACTTCGCTCAACTTGACCCTAATGATCTTGCCCGTGGCGATGATCATGATCACCGCCAGGCGCTTGTCATTTTCGAAGCCAAGCAGTTTGTATTTACTGTTTTCGATCTCGCTTTCATACGTGGTCATTGAAGCGCTCCTCAATGATATCCCCCAGGACACACAGTTGTTCTGAGCTGGCGCAGGCTTCACGGCTGATGAACAGCGTTTGGGTGGCCCGGTCGAACACCAGTTTTTCCTTATCGTCGCTGGACGAACCCTTCTGGATGATCAACAGGTCGCCTGGCTCATTCACGCCCGGTATGGCGCGCTCCAGTTGCACGCCGATCAGGTTATGGGAGGTGCCGAAGTAGTACGTGAGCGGGTAGAGGATCGCCAGTTCGCCAATACGTTTATCCAGGTGCTGCATGACCTGGCTTTCCTTGAGCACCGGCACGGCTGCGGGGTTCATGTTGCCTTGGGGCGAGGCACTGCTCTCGATGATTTCCTTGGCTTCAAAATCGATGGTCTCGATTTCTTCGTAGGACACACCGAAAAAGTCGGAAATCTTGCGCAGGGTCGCCTGCTGAACGTTGACGACCTTGCCTTCGAGGATGTTGTAGATCGTGGTGCGGGTCAGGCCGGCGGCGTTGCATAGCGACAGCTGGGTCTCACCACGGCTCTTGATCAAGTACTTGATGTTGCTCTTCAAGTGCTCGGTTTTTTCTCGTCTGTGCATCACGCGCTCACCACTTCCCTATAGTAAAAACCGTTGCGTTGAAGATGCCGTACAGATTGTTCAGCAAAAAAAGCCCATCCAGGGCGTTCCAGGCATCGCGGCGGGCGCAAGTGTTGCACGCGTGCGGCCTAACAATAAAGTCCCGGATGCGCGTCAGCGCCTGCGCGCAGGGCAAATGGCCATCCGCTCGGTAAAGGGGGACAAAAGCGAACATTTAATTTGGAAAATGTTTAATTTCCTGTTTAATTGAACGCCACGGTTCAGGACGAACTGACACGCAGCGACCAAGGAAAGGACACCCCCCCGATGCCCGTCAATACCGTACACCTGCAGGATCAGGCCGATCTGTTGCGCCGAGGCATGGCGGACCTGCGCGCCGAGGACCTGGAGTTGGCGATGCTGCTGGACGCCGAAGTGGCGCGCCAGCACCGCACACTCTCATTGGTCGCGTCCTCCTGTGCGGTCAAGGCCCGTACTTTGGTGGCCTCCGCGTCTGCACTGGTCAACGTCACCGCTGAGGGCGCGCCCGGCAAGCGTCATCGCGCCGGCTGTGAAAACGTCGATCTGGTCGAGTCACTGGCGATCCGCAGGGCGCGTGAACTGTTCGACGCCCACTACGCCGGCGTGCAGTCGCACTCGGGCTCCAATGCCAATGCCCAAGTGCTGTCCGCCCTGCTGGAACCAGGGGACACCTTGCTGGGCATGGCCCACGATCACGGTGGCCACCTGACCCACGGCAGCCCTGCGGTGTTTACCGGCGCCTACTACAAGGCAATTCGTTACGGCACCACTGCCGAAGGCCTGATCGATTACGAGCAGGTGCGCACCCTGGCGCTGGCCCATCGTCCACGCATCATCATTTGCGGTGCATCGGCGTATTCACGTGTGCTGGATTTCGAGCGGTTTCGCGCCATTGCCGACGAGGCGGGCGCGATCCTGCTGGCCGATATTTCCCATATTGCCGGGCTGGTCGTGACCGGTCGGCACCCCAGCCCGATCAACGCGGCGCATGTCACCACCACCTGCACCCACAAGCAGCTGGGTGGCCCACGTGGTGGTCTGATCCTGTCCGGCCGCGACGCCCATACCAAGGTGCCGGGCTTGCGGGCGACCTTCAGCCGTGTGCTGGATCAAGCCGTATTTCCGCGGATGCAGGGCGCGCCGGCGGTCAATATGATCGCCGCCAAAGCCGCCGCGCTGGGCTACGCGATGACAGCGGAATTCGACGTCTGCATGGGGCGTGTTCGCGCCCTTGCCGACGAAACGGCCTACGCCTTCCAGGCCCATGACTATGAAGTGGTCGGCGGGCGCAGTGAAAACCATACCGTGCTGATCCGTCTGCGCGGGGATATGACCGGTGCCATCGCCGAGTCGGCGCTGGAAGGCTGCGGAATCGTGGTCAGTAAAAGTCGCGTACCTGGCGAGACCCGTTCGTCTGCCGTTACCAGTGGCCTGTGTATCGGCACCGGCTCCATGGCGCAACGCAATGTCGATGCGCAGGGCTGCCGGCAGGTCGTCGATCTGGTGTGCCGGGTACTTAGCCAGATCACGCCGCTTGGCGAACACGAATACCATGTCGAGCCCGCTGTGCAGTTGCAATTTCGCGCTGAACTTGAGCGTTTGTGCGCCCAATACCCCATCGCAGACTACTGGGAGCACTGAAACCCGCCCATGAAAAAGCCCCGTCGTCGAAAGCCGTACGGGGCTTTTTCATGGGCGCTCGGTTAAATCAGCCGACCCTTGTCTCGTCATATTCATCTATACGAGCAGTGCGAATCCATCATCCGCCTACAAGGAGTAGTCACCATGGTCAGCGTCAGTCGTCGATCCCTTCTCGCCCTCGGCGCCGCCCTGCCTTTGCTCGGACGCCTGGATTGGGCGGTTGCCGCGTCGCCGTCGGCCAAGACTGACAAGGTGTTGCTCAACTACAACGAAAGCCCCTACGGGCCTTCGTCGGCGGCCCGCGAAGCGATGCAGCGCGGCATCGCCACCGCGGGGCGTTATCCCTATAAACACATGTACGCCTTGGCTGAGTTGTTTGCCCAGCAACAAGGGATTGCCGAAGAAAAGGTGGCGGTGTTTTCCGGCTCCATGGCAGCCCTGCGCTACGCGGTGCTGGCATTTACCAGCGAAACCCGCGGCCTGGTGATGGCTACGCCGTCCTACGAAGTGCCGCGCCAGTCCGCCGAATCAAACAAGGCGCCGGTCAAAGAAGTCGCCCTCGACGGCGAGCATGCCCACGACATCCCGGCCATGCTGGCGGCTGACCCCCAGGCCGGCATGCTCTACCTGTGCAACCCCAACAACCCGACGGGCACCGTGACGTCGACCGACGCCATCCGCCAGGCCCTGGCGAACAAACCCAAAGGCTGTGTGCTGGTGGTGGACGAGGCCTACATCGACTTCGCCGAGGCCCCGAGCGTGGTGAGTTGGGTCAAGGACCACGACGACCTGCTGGTGCTGCGCACCTTCTCGAAAATCTACGGCATGGCCGGCGCCCGCCTGGGCCTGGCAATCGGCCATCCAGCATTGCTGGAACGCCTGGCGGTGTTTGGCGGCGACAACGTCCCGGCCGGCTCGTCCTTGCTCGGCGGCCTCGCCAGCCTGGAAGATGTGAAGCTGCTGCCACAACGCAAGGCGCTCAATGCCCAACTGCGCGAAGACACCATTTCCTGGCTCAAAGGCAGTGGTTTTACCTGCACGGCATCCCAGGCCAACTGCTTCATGATCGACGTGAAGCGCCCGGCAGAGCAGGTCATCGACGCACTTGCCGGCCATGGCGTACTGATCGGGCGTGTGTGGCAAAACTGGCCGCAGTGGGTGCGAGTGACGGTGGGGAACAAGCGAGAAATGGCGCGGTTTCGCGAGGTATTTGCGGCAACGGTCTAACGCAGTATTGAATTCATGTGGGAGGGAGCAGCTCCTCCCACATTCAGTTCAGTGGTGTCACTGTTGCGCGATGCTGTATCCATCAAACGCGCTCTGCTGCTGCAGTGCGCTGATCACGCTCTTGCGGGTCAGCGGCTGTTCAGCCCCCGAGTTATCCACAAAGCTCTCGACTTCCAGCTCGGCTTCATCGCCTTCACCCACAAAGCTGAAGCCCAGGAACTCAAACGCCTCGCGGTCGATGTTCAGCTTGGAGCGTGGCGTGCGCAGTGGCAGGGTGACGCTGATGCCGTCCTTGCTGATCACAAACACCTCGGCTTCTTTCTTGGGACGGGAAGCCTTGCCCTTGCCGGCGCTGGGGTTGCTGATGGCCTGGTGAGACTGGTTCAGCACCTTGAGGGCCAGGCCGTAGACCAGCTCCTGGAACTCGGGGTCGTCCTTGAAGCTGGACAGGATGCGGCTGATGGAGAATTTGCTGCTCAGGTCTTCCAGCGCGATGTTGTCGGCGGCTTCGGCGTCCTTGAGCTGCTTGAGCTGGCCCATCAGGTCGTAGGCCTTATCGTCATCGAACGCGTCGTGGGCCTGGCGGATGGCAAGGCGCAACTCGCGGATCTGGTCGCTTTCCTTGGAGGTGTGAAACGCGTCCAGCACCATCTCGCTGATGATCTTGGCGGCTGGCACATGCTGTGAAAGATTGATGGCGTTTTCGTATTCAGCTTTGGCGTGCAGGGCGACTACGGATTCTTCGGTGGAGTGTTCGGTGTAAGAATCGGACATTGAAATTTCACTAATTCAGTAAACGGGGAAGACAAAAAGCGTCGCGCATTTTCAGGGGGGAGGGGGATCAGGTCAAGGCAGCACAATGCCCTTAATCGCGGTGCAAGGCAGTAAGCGCCCGCTGCAAGCGCACCGCTCGTCCGCAAAACAAACCTACGGTATAGAGGTGTCGTGGATAATCGGCGAGCCTGCACGCATTGGTCCAGCGTAATGGCGCTGACGCGATTACTCCAACTGCTTGAGGCACCGTTCAAGAATAACCAGCCCTTCCTCCAGCACCTCGGGCTCAATCGTCAACGGTGCCAGCAGCCGAATGATATGCCGCGACTTGCCACTGGGCATCAGCAGCAACCCGGCATCCCGCGCCAGGCCCAGCAGTCGGGTCAGTTGCTGGGGCGCAGGTGTGCCGTCGGCATTCACCAGTTCGATACCGCGCATGGCGCCGACGCCGGTCAGGCGGCCCAAAAAGGGCGTCAGGTGCTGCGCACGCCAGGTTTCATAGCGGCTCACAATAGCGGCCTCCTGCCGGGCTCCCCAGGCGTGTAACGCCTCATCCGTCATAGCGTCCAGCGTGGCCAGTGCCGCCGCGCAGGCGATGGGGTTACCGGAGTAAGTGCCGCCCAGCCCGCCTTTGGGCAGGTTGTCCATCAACGGCTTGCGCCCGACCACCGCCCCCAATGGCACGCCGCCGGCGATGCTTTTGCCGAGCAGGATCAGGTCCGGTTCGATGCCCAGGCGCGAGAAGGCAAAACGCTGGCCGGTGCGGCCAAAACCGGATTGGATTTCGTCGGCAATCAGCAGGATCGCGTGTTCATCGCAGAAGCGCCGCAGGGCCTGGGCGAACTCGATATCCAGGGCGAGGAATCCGGCCTCGCCTTGCACCGGTTCAAGGATGAAACAGGCTACGTCGCTGACGTCGATTTCCACACTGAACAGGCGGTCCATGGCCTTCAGCGCCTCAGCGCAGCTCACGCCATTGTCGGCGCTGGGGTAGGGCAGGTGATACACCGGGCCGGGCAGGACGCCGACCTTTTGCTTGTAGGGCGCCACTTTGCCGTTGAGGTTGAGGGTGGCCAGCGTACGGCCGTGGAAAGCCCCGTCAAAGGCAATCACCGCCGTACGGCCGGTGGCGCCGCGTACGATTTTCAAGGCATTTTCTGCGGCCTCGGCGCCGCTGTTGGTGAGCATGCCGCTGATGGGGTAGTCCACCGGGATAAACGCGGTCAGGCGGTTCATCAGTTCGATGTAGGGCATATGCGGCGCGGCGTTGAACGCGTAGTGGGTCAACTTCGTTGCTTGTTCACGAATGGCCTGCACCACGCCGGGGTGGCAATGGCCGAGGTTGAGCACACCGATGCCGCCGACAAAATCGATATAGCGCTTGCCCGTGGTGTCCCAGACCTCGGCATTCCTGCCGTGGCTGAGGCTGATGGGATGAACGATGGAAATCGACTGGCTGATGGTTTCGCGGCTCATGAATCCTGGACTCGGCAGTGACGGGCGTCTTTTTATCTAAGCCGTGGGCCTGGCCTTGTCGCAAACGAAATAAAGTCGCCGGGTCATTCCAAATCGGAAGGAGCTGTTGCCAAAAGGTCGTTTGTGGCAGCGCACCAAACCCGTCAATACTGCCCCGGCAACATCAGAAACCGGCGCAGGCTGTGCGGTGCCGAATAATAAGGAACGACAGGGAGAGCCTCGCATGAACCCATTTAAAACCACCTTGGCCATGATCAGTGCCGCCGCCGTCTTTGGACTGGCCAGCACCGCGCATGCCGGTTCGACCCTGGACGCGATCCAGAAAAAAGGCTTTATCCAATGCGGTGTCAGCGACGGGTTGCCCGGTTTTGGCGTGCCCGACAGCCACGGCAAGATGACCGGCATTGACGTGGATGTGTGTCACGCCGTAGCGGCGGCCGTGTTTGGTGATGCGTCCAAAGTGAAGTTCACCCAGTTGACCGCCAAGGAGCGTTTCACCGCGCTGCAGTCCGGCGAAATCGACCTGATCTCACGCAACACCACTTGGACCAGCTCCCGCGATTCGGGCATGGGCCTGGTGTTCACCGGCGTCACCTACTACGACGGCATCGGCTTTTTGGTGAACAACAAACTGGGTGTCACGGCCGCCAAGCAACTGGGCGGCGCAACCGTGTGCATCCAGGCCGGCACCACCACCGAGCTCAACGTTGCCGATTACTTTCGCACCCACGGCCTGAAGTTCACGCCGATCACCTTCGACACCGCCGACGAAAGCGCCAAGGGCCTGGAAGCCGGGCGTTGCGATGTGCTGACCACCGATCAGTCCGGGCTGTACGCACAGCGCATCAAGATGGCCCATCCGGATGAATTCGTCGTGTTGCCGGAAGTGATCTCCAAGGAGCCGCTGGGCCCGCTGGTGCGCAAGGGCGATGACGAGTGGTTCAGCATCGTCAAGTGGACTCTGTTCGCGATGATCAACGCCGAGGAAATGGGCATCACCTCGCAGAATGTCGAAGAGCAGGCCAAGACCACCAGGAACCCGGACGTTGCGCGGCTGCTCGGCGCTGATGGCGAGTACGGTCGGGACCTGAAACTGCGCAAGGATTGGGTGGTGCAGATCGTCAAGCAGGTGGGCAACTACGGTGAGGTGTTCGAGCGCAATATTGGCCAGGGCAGCGTGTTGAAGATCAAGCGCGGCCTCAATGCCCTTTGGAACAACGGCGGCATCCAGTACGCGCCGCCGGTGCGCTGACAGGGCTACGCCGACACGCCATCTTTCCCCGCCGCCTTGGCGCGATACAGCGCCTGATCGGCACGTGCCATCAGGGCGGCGGGGGATTCATCCATGCGCCGCTCGGCCACGCCGAGGCTCAGGGTGACGATGAGGTCATCGCGTATCGGCATGTTGCGCATCGTTCGGCAGATGTTCTCGGCCAGGGTCCTGGCGTTTTCCAGCGAGCTTTTTGGCAGCACCACCATGAATTCATCGCCACCCCAGCGCGCCAGCAGGTCGCCTGGGCGGATGCAGCTCTCCAGGCATTCCACGACCTGCACCAGGGTTTGGTCGCCTACGCCGTGACCGTGTCGGTCATTGATCGGCTTGAAGTCATCGATATCCATCGCGATCAGTGCCAGTGGCAGGCGAAAACGCTGGGCGCGGTCGCAGGCTTCCAGCAGCACTTTTTCCAGGCGGTAACGGTTGGCGACGAGGGTCAAGGCATCCCGTTCGGCCAGTGAGCGGTTTTCGTCCAGTTGTAATTGCAACTGCTGATTGACCCGCGACAGCTCGCGCGTACGCTCGGCCACCAGCGCCTCAAGGGATTGATTGCGTCGCTCCAACTGCTCGACCGAGGACTTGCGCAGATGGATATCGCGATGGGCACCCACCATGCGTGCAACCGAACCGTCTTCATTGCGTGCAATCACGTAACCACGGTCTTCAATCCACAGGTAGCCGCCATCGTTTTTGCGGCAACGGTATTCGGTCTGGTAATGGGGCGTGCGCCGGTGGATGTAATCATCGAACACCGTCATCACGTGGGGGTAATCCTCCGGGTGGATGACGCTCTCCCAGGTGAACACACTGTTTTCCAGGGAGTGGCTAGGGTAGCCCAGCATTTCGTACCAGCCTGGGCTGCGGTAGACGAACCCGGTATTGGCGTTCCAGTCCCAAATGCCGTCGCTGACCAGCTCCAGCACGGTGTGCAACATGTCGGCGTTAAAGTGAGTAAAAGCATGATTGAGCGGGTTGTTGCCGGAAGTATCGTTCATCTGCGCATTCCTTGCCGCGGCAGGCAACCAAGGCCTACCAATATTGACGCCGATACTCCGTGGCTGGGGCTACTTTACAACGGTGATTGAACGCTTTGAATAGGGGGGTTGTGGTGCTGTTGGATGGTGGCAGTAGGCTACTGCTTTGGCGCCGCCATTCTTGTCCGAGGTTTCCCATCGGCGTTGTGCTGGTAAATAGCCTCAGGCTGCCCCCGCTCGTTGAAAAACACCTGGCCGATCCCTGCTGAATTCCACAACCGTTCACCGGCTTCGGCATGTTCCGGAATATGCGGCACCACCTGCATGGTGCGCCGGCGAGTGAACCAGTTCAGAGGCGAGCGCGGCGAGTACAGCCAGCGGTTGAGACGGTCGAACCATTCCAGCAGTCGCGGTGGGAATTCGTTCTTGATGCCGCTGCTGGTGATCTGCCAGATCCTGGGGCCAGCGTCGCGGTGGCGGATCAGTACTTCATAGACGAACGAGTAGTGCACGTCGCCCGAGAGGATCACGTAGTTACCCGGCGTGCGCGAGTGACGGAAGATGTTGAGGATCACCTGGGCCGCGCCGCGATGGGCCATCCAGTTTTCGGCGTCCACCAGTAATGGATGGCCGCACCAACTGAAGATTTTCTGCACGGTCTCGATCAGCTTGACGCCAAAAATCGGCGCGGGCGAGACGATGATGGCCGAGGGGTGATCGAGCAGTTCCTGCTGCAGTTCGCTCAAGGCTTCCCAGTCCAGCAGGCCGGACGGTTGCTTGAGGGTGAATTCGCTGCGCCAGCGCCGTGTGCGGGTATCGAGCACCACCAGGGCCGGCGTGGTGGGCAGGACGTAATGCCACTGCTGGAATTTCAGCAGGGTTGCCAGCAAATTGTCCTGCGCGATGGCATCCAGATGATTGTTCTGCGTCTGGGTTGCCAGTGCCTGGGTTTGGCCCACCAGCTCATCAAAGGCATCCGGGTTATTCCCCCAGCCTTGGCACAGCAGGTAAGCGAGCAGGGCGTTACCGATGATGCGCTTGGAAAATGGATGGCCGTAGGCGGTTTCTTCCCATTGCGCGCTGAGGTTCCAGTCGTCGGTGATGTCGTGGTCGTCAAAGATCATCAGTGTGGACAGATGGGCGAAAACCCGCGCAGCACCCGGCAAGCCCTCGCGAAATTTATCCACCGTCACCTGCTCGCGAGTATAGCGCGAGGATTCATCGGCGCTCAGTTGGGGCGGCGGCGGAGTGATCAGGCTCCAGGGCGTGGGCGACCACACCAGCAGGTACATCGCCATGACCTCGGCAAAGGTCACCAGGTGATTGTCGGCGGTGCTGCTGGTGAAAATCGGCTTTTTCACGCCGCCGAAAAACCGCTCGCGCAGGGTCTCGTTGCTGTCCAGCGCCGGGAGCAGATCGGCGCGGTTGTAGTAGCTGGCGCTATGTGCGTAGAGGCTGGCGCTGTTGTCGACCACGGCGCCTTCCAGAGATTCGTCAAACAGGCCCAGGCGCGCAATCAGCCCGTGGATCGCCCGCAGCATTGGCCCGGCTACATCATCGGCATACACCTGGTCGCCGCTCATCATCAACAAGGCCGGACGGTCGGCGGGTGTTTGTGCATCGGCCAGCAGGCGATCGACGCAGAGCAAGCCTTCGTCGGCGCTGTGGTGAGGTTTGCGGCACGAACCGTGTACCAGTTGATGGATGCGGCTGTGCAGCACGAAATTCGGATATTGGGCGTTGGCGTACAGCAAGTGGGGTGCCCATTGGGCAATGCCAATGCCGTCGACGAGCAGGTCATAGTCGATCACTACATCCTGCGGCAGCGCTTCCTCCAGTCGTACATCAATCAGGTGGACAAACGCCTCGCGTCCCACCGGCACGACTTGGCACTGGTCCTGGCCTAGCGGGATATCCAGGCGTTGCTCGGCACATTGCAGCCTCAGCATCAGTGGCAATGCTCGGCTTCCCACCAGCCACAGCACCAGCCGCTGGGGTTCGAGGCGTCGCAGCAGAGGGCCGGCGAGCACGGCGGGCAAGGTGTCGGGATGTGGCATGCAGTAAAAGGCTCCGGCCAGGGTTGAACCGGCAAGGTTAGCGCAATGGATGTCAGTGTTTTGTTAAGGCGTGGCGGCTTGTGGAGACGAAGGGCTGTGCACAGCCCTTCGTGCGACGATTTAGAGCAGGTTACCCTTGCCCAGGCTGTCCAGGCCACCGCTGCCCGTGCGTCGGCTGTTGCGCGCTGAACCGTCGGACTCCTGAGGCTCCAGTTGCGATCGAGGTTCATCGATGCTGCGCTTCTTGCGTTGAAGGGCGGCGTCATCCTGCGGCGCTGCGGGGTATTGAAGGGGGGGCACTGCGGAGTTGATAGGGCTGAGCATGGAAGTATCCTTCTATCAGTCTAGGGGGACTTCGCCCTTTAGAGCGAAGTGGCGCCAAACTTACAGAGGGCGAGGAAGGGCGAGCTATAAACGCCTTACTGCAAGATATGACGGCCGTGACGAGCGTAGTCAAAAGTCATCAGCGGCGCCCTTTGCGCAGCCTTCGGTGGCAGGGGATGTCGCGCCTTCCTTGCCTTCCAGCACGAAGGCTGCGCGGTTTTGTGCCACCACATTACGTAACGCGCTGTAGTAATCCGGCAGTTTTTGCAGGCTATCGGTGAGCGGCAACAATGACGCCCGGGTGTCGACCGTTCCGCCCACCAGGCTGATGGTGCCCAATGTCTGCACGGTATCGCTGTCTCCCAGCGGCGAAACCAGGAAGCGCAACACCTTGCCTGTCGCATCGCGGCTGTTGCTGGTGCCGAGCAATGGCAATTCGACAATCGGCCCGGCACCCACGCCCCATACGCCGAACGTTTGGCCAAAGTCGGCGGAGTGGCGCGGGATGCCCAGGCGGTCCGACACATCAATCAGCCCCACCACACCTACCGTGGTATTCACTGCAAAACGGCCAAGGGTGTTGACCGAACGGCGTGGGTTGCCTTGCAGTAGATCGTTGATAAATACCTTCGGCTCGCTGAAGTTGCTCGCGAAGTTATGCACACCCTGCTGGAAAAATTCCGGGAGGTAGCGGTAACCGCGAGCAACAGGCGCCAGCGCGTAGTTGTCCACCGCTCGGTTGAATGCAAACACACTACGGTTGACCCGTTCGGCCGGGTCATGCACTGGGTAGTTCACCTGCGCGCAGCGGGTGGACGGCGCTTTCGTCGGGTTCGCACAGCCCGCCAGGTAGGACACAGTCAGCAACAGTACCGCCTGGCGAGCCAGGTGGTGGGGGTAGGTCAGCGCACGCATGGGCACAGTCTCCGCAAAAGGGACGCCGATTCTGGCGCTGCGGCCCGCCACGCCTGGTGTACTTCGGCCGGCCCCTGGGCCTCAAGCGCGTGATGACCAACCTGATGGACAACGCCATTCACTATGGGCACGCGCCGGAAATCGAACTGCAACAAGGGCGCATCAAGTGGTGATCCGCGTGCGGGATCGCGGGCCGGGGATTGCCGCCGAGCACCGCGAACAGGTGTTCATGCCGTTTTATCGCCTGGAAAATTCACGCAATAAAAGCACCGGCGGTGTTGGGCTTGGCCTGTCTACTGCCCGCGCTATTGTGCTGGAGCACGGCGGCACTCTCACCCTGGCAGAACGCCCGGGCGGTGGGTTGGAGGTGGTGGTGTTGCCGGTGTGATGACAACACCAGATCACGGTGGGAGTGTCAGGTGTGTGAGTCTCCAATCACCTTCGGCACGGTAAACCGGAACTCACTGCCACGGCCCACCTCACTCTCCGCCACGATCTTGCCGCCATGGGCCTGGACGATGCCTTGGGTGATATACAGCCCCAAGCCACTGCCGGTGGGGTTGTTTTCGGTCTGGGTCCAGTAGCGGTCGAACACATGGGGCAACTGATCTGGCGCAATGCCTTCGCCGGAGTCGCGCACCGAGAACACGATTTCTTCGCCGTTGCTCATGGCGCTGATGCCGATATTGCCTTGGCGTGGCGTGAACTTGATGGCGTTGCCGATCAGGTTCGACAGCACCTGGAACAGCCGCTCCGGGTCACCGTTGATCAACAGACCAGGCTCGGCGTTGAACGACAGGTCGATGCCTTTTTCCATCGCCAGCGGTGCGAGCAACGAGTAGGCCTCTTCGAACATCTGGCTCACATCCAGCGCCACCGGCTTGACCACATAGCGCCCGGCCTCGATTTTCGAGGTGTCGAGCAAGTCTTCCAGCAACACATTCATGCGTCCGGCGGCTTGCTGCATGGTGTCGATGGCCGAGGAAATCCGCCGCGAAGTGTGTGGGCCGTCGGAGCTGAAGGCCTTTTGCATCATGCCGCACAGCATCGAGATGACCGTCATCGGGTTGCGCAAATCGTGGGACACCACCGCCACCAGTTCGTCGCGGGCGCGCACGGCTTGTTGCTCGCGCAGCACCTGGCGGGCCAGGTCGTTTTCCAGGGCGGAGCGACGCAAATCGTTGGCGGCGAACAGGTCGCCATGGCTCCACTTGGTGGAGATGCCGGCCATTTCGACTTTCCAGATTTCAAACGAGGTACGTGGGCGAAGGCGTAGGCCAGCGTTGGAGTTCTCCAGGTCCAGCGGCTTGTTCGGGTCGCCGCTCCAGTTGATGTTCTCTTTCACTTCCGGGCGGAACCACAGCACCCCGTTGTCCACCGGTTTAGGCAGGCTCATGGCCAGGACACCGCTGGCCACTTGCTGGAACTCAGCGGCTGGCGGGTAGACCGAGGCCAGGTTATGGCTGGAAAACACCGGCTCGCCGCTCCCTTGCAGCCACTTGTGCAACGCGCGGATCTGCGCCGGTTCCGGGCAGTTGCCGTAGCGGTGCAGTTGTTTGTCTTCGATGATCGCGATGCCGCCGGACAGGGTCAGGTCCATCAGCACTTGGCCTTGCTGGGCGAGGCCATCGAACACGTTGTCCGCTGAGGCTTTCATCGCCTGATTCAGCAGCGCCAGGGCCTCGACTTTTTCCTCGCGCTGGCGGCTCAGGTCCAGGGCTTCCATGGCGCTGATTTGCAATGACAATACCTGACCGATGGTCTGGCAGGCGGTGCGCAACTCGTTGGGTACCAGCAGTGGTTCACGGTTACCGCAACTGATCAGGCCCCAGAGTTTGTCGCCCTTCATCAATGAGATGCTCATGGACGACAGCACGCCCATGTTCTGCATGTACTGGCAATGAATCGGCGACACACTGCGCAGGGTGGCGAAGCTCAGGTCCAACGGCTCGCCGCTGTCCGGGCGCAGCTTGGGCAGCAGTGGCACCGGCTCATAGGCCGCGTTGGGAATAATGCGCAGCCAGTTGGTGCGATACAGCTCGCGGGCCTGCTCGGGGATGTCGGACGCGGGGAAGAACAGCCCGTTGAACAGTTCCATGGACGGCGCCGACGCTTCGGCGATCACCTGGCCATGGCCTTCCTCTTCGAAACGGTAAATCAGCACACGGTCGTAGCCGGTCATGGCCTGGATTTCATTCACGCTGATTTCGTACAGCGCTTGTAGGGTTTTCGCCGCCTGCAAACGTTGCAGCATCTTGCCCAGATCACTGGTGCGACCCTTCACTGCCCGTGGCCGGAAGTTTTCCAGCAAGGGTTCGAACTCCAGCACCAGCACGCCCTGATGGCGATGCAGCAGGCCGTCGAACTTGGCACCGTTGAAGGTCACGTGCAGCGGCGGCGCGTCGATAAAGTTGTTGTGCTCAACCATGTGTTGCACGGCGGCAGCAGGCTCGGCGCCCAGTAGCGTATGCAGTGGTTGGCCCAACAGGGCTTCGGGCGCATGGTTGAACAGGCTGGCGACGTTGGTACTGACCTGAATGATCTTCAGGTCGGGATCGGACAGCGTCAGCAACACACCATGGGGCTGGATCGCCCCCGGAAAGCGGATCGGCTCGTCGGCACAGTTGGCAAGCAGTTCCTCAAAATCATCGGGTTTCATAGCAGTACCTCCTGGCTGTCGAGCCATTGCTCAAAGCAGCTGAATGTCGAACGGGCCGCGTCCACTGCACGCTGTCTGGCTGACGCGTCCTGCGGCTGGCGGCCCAGATAGTCGAGAAAGTCTTTCCAGCGCCGACCGGTCTCGGCGCCATACACATTGAGAAACGCACCGCCGTTGTCGGCATCCAGGTCCAGGCGCTTAGCCATTTCCCGGCGCAACACCTGGCCGCCCAAGGTGGCGCCTTCCAGCACGTACAAAGCGCCGAGGCAGGCGGCGGGGGTGTCGAGTGGCGGGAGGTGGGGGCGGCAGGGCAGCGCGTTGATGGCGTCGTCATTCAGGCCAAGGGCATGAAGATCGTTCAACAGCGTCGGGGTTTTCACACGCAGTACAGGGTCGAATCCTTCGGGGATCAACTCACAGTCATACAGCGCTGCTTCCATTGGTCCATAAAAACCGTAATACGCTTGGAGCAAGCGTCGATACCAGTCGGCATCCAGTTGTTCGCTGAAAAACGGCAGGCGCTTTTCCAGCGCGACATGCAGTAGGGCCGTGCCTGTGCGCAACGCTTCCAGCAATGAGGGCGCAGCAACGTCAGGGACCTGTGAATGCATTCAGTAAGCTCGAACTGTGGGCCTGCCGGCCGTAAATGACGCATAGAAGTGGGCGACGATTCTACACATCTCATGGCCATTGGCTGTATGCACAAGGCGAAGAGCCTGACCAGCGGATCAGAAAAATCGCTCCTTGCTCATTAATGACAGCAGCGCTTGTCCCAAAGTTCGGTTTAAGTGATGTCGCGACGCCATCAATGCAGGCGCGAGCCTTGTTGCGTCAGCGCCGTTTGCACACACTCAAGCAGGTGTTCGGCGCTCCACGGTTTTGGCAGGAACCGCACCGACCCCCCCAGTTGCGCCGCGATCTTCGTGTTGCCGGATGTCAGCACCACCTGCACTTCCGGCCATCTATGAGCCACCACCCGACTCAAGTCGTAGCCGTTGAGCAAACCAGGCATCTGAACATCACTGACAATCAGGTCGACCTGTTCATCATCACGCTCCAGAAAAATCATCCCTTCATCCGCCGAAGGAAACGAGGTGACATGCGCCCCGAATTCCTCCAGTACATCCACCATTAACGAGCGAATGATCTCGTCGTCTTCCAGCACTAAAATCGATGGCTGAGCCATGATCCTTACTCCACCATCAGGGGTTAGTAAGGTGGAGTCGAACGCGGCGGGATAGGTTCGATTGGATATGTCCTAAACGATGGGTGGTCATTCAGAGTGTCTAGTTTGCGTATTTGGCGGGAGGTGCGGCACGATGGCTGTGCTTTGTAACCCACGCAAAAGGCTATCAACCGTGAACGTTCACTTGATCGACCATGACCTCGGCAATCGCATGCTTAAAGTCGACCACGCCGGTGAGCATGGCGCGATTTGCATCTACAGCGGCCAACTGTTTATAGCCCGGCTGTTCAACCCGAGCCTGGTCGCGGAACTCACCGAGTTCCTCGGCGACGAGCGCCGCCACCGTGCCGTGTTCAACGCCGAGTTGCAGCGCCGAGGATACCCGCGTTGCCGCAGCTACTGGCTGTGCGGGCTCGGTGGGCTGGCGTTGGGTTTGCTCACAGGTCTCTGTGGTCGCAAAGCCATCATGACCACCACCGTGGCGGTCGAAAGCGTGGTGCTTAGACATCTGGCCCATCAGCTGCACGCCCTGCGCAACATCGACCCGCTGGCGGTGGCGGCCATTGCTTCGATTGTGGATGAGGAACAGCACCATCACGACCAGTCGGCGGCGCAGATCGATGTGAATGATCCCTGGTTCAAAATGCTGACGCCCGTGGTCACTGCATGGACCGAAGCGGTGATCTGGATGGGCATGCGTTCCTGACAAACAGGCATAATCGTCGCACCAGCCGATGTGGAGTCCCTATGAAGTACCGTGCCGTGATGACCCTCGCCCTGATCTTCAACACCCATGCAGCCCTGGCGGCCGGCGATGCCGAGGCGGGCGGCAAGCTGTTCACCAAGACCTGCGGCGGTTGCCACAGCGTCGGCGAAGGCGCGCGCGGCGGGTTTGGGCCGGAACTCAATGGCATCATCGGCAGGCCTGCCGGCACCACCACCGACTATCAGTATTCCGATGCGATGAAAAATTCCGGCGTGGTCTGGACGCGGGACAAACTCGCCGCCTACATCGAGGCGCCGAAGAAGGTGGTGAGTGGTACGCGGATGATCTTCTGGGGGATCAGTGATCAGGAGAAGATTGAAAATATCCTGGCGTACCTTGAGACCTTCCAGCCCAAATAATCACTTGCGCACATTGTTGCGCCGTAGTCAGGAGCGCGCGCAACCGATGCTCGATCAGGTCGGCATCGGCAAGCCTGCTCTCCACAAAAAAACGCTCACCAGAGAGATCGTGGCCAGCCTTCAAGGTTTGGAGAGTGCGGAACATTCCGTTCAATTCTGAGTCCAGTCATCACACCCCCCTCACACCGATAAGGACATCCCGTGAAGCGAATCGCATTGCTCTCTCTCGCCCTTGCCCTGTGCGCCTGCCAATCCAACCAACGCGACTCCTCGCCGACCCTGCTTAAAGACGGCATCCAGTTTCGCCAGAAAACCGTGACCGTCGACGCCGAACACGCCAAAGTCATCATGAAAGCCGTGGGCGGCAACAACCCCGTCAAATTCGCCATCAGCCGCGAAGGCGACCCCGACCAACGCCCGGAAATCCTCGGCACCGTGGTGTACAACGGCGAAGGCCAAGTCTTCAACTGGATCGCCAAAACTGTCCAAACAGTAACCAGCGCCGGGTTCCGGCGTTTTCCACAGCTGGAAACCCAGGCCGATCCGGGTAAGAAACTCACCGTATTCGGCAGCGCTGGCAGCATCGGCAATGGGGATTTTTACAGCTGCGTGCCGCCGGTGAGCACGTTCGTTCCGGAGAAGGCCAAGGTGTATCTGGTGGAGTTCCAGTTCTCGCCGAGTCGTTCGGCGTGTATGCAGCAGGTGTTTGATATTACGGACCCAGCGAATCGGGTGTTGATTGGTGGGGCGGGGGGTGAGACGAAGGCGGGTTAAGCGGTTATTCAGCGGTGGGCATAGCCCACCGCTTGCGTGACGACCACCCCGTTGAAGGTGTGGGTGCAGCAGTCGCAATAAGGTTTCATGTTTTCGGGTGTCAGTTGTGGTTCTACCTTTTGCAGCAGGCCTGCTTCGTCGACGTATAGGCCGCTGTAGTAGCTGTTTTCATCCGTTCTCACGTAATCCTGTTTCTCGCTTTCATGTAGCGCAACCACCCAGAACACCGGATTCGGCCGATCCAGGCGTGCGTTGGCTTCGCTGAAAACCGCGTCCCATGGCTGACCGACCTTGGACAACAGGAAGCGGAACAGCGGCGTGTAATCAAAACCGTGGCGTTGATGGTTGTGCATTGAACCTCGGGTGGCGAGCGTGTCTTTTTCGGTCTTGGTATTCCGTTCGTACCGGTAAGCGCCACAACTGCCGTGGCGCACGCCATGGGTTCGGGTGTTGACGGAGCGGTAGAGGAGGGGCTTTTTTGCTGTGGCTCTCATGACGCTTCCTTGGGTTGTTTTGGACGTGGCGGCCAGGCGCCTTGGTAGCGGAAGGAGATTTGGTAGTCGAAAAGGTCCGGCTCTATCACCTGCCGGAAATGAGGTTGGAGAATTGCGATCCAGTTTGGCTGAACGTCAAAACCCCCTGCGTAGATTTGTGGTTCCTCCTGTAGACCAAGTGCGTTAAGAATACTGTCGTCCTCCTCAAAGTTTGCTGAGTATTCGTCTGCCTCCAAGTGTTCATTTATTTTGTTGAACCATTGCAGTCGTATTTTCATCGTCATAACGAATCCGCCACTCACTTTTGTATACGTCGTTCTTTTTTTGCCGGGCCGCGTTGCTCAGCGGTATAGGGGTCAAAGGAGCCTAGGTGTTTCACATCGCTGTACCTATAGACTTCAAGTTCGCCTTTTTCTGAATCCCATTCAAAAAGCCTCTTTCCTTTGGCGTCTTTCCATCGCTCACGAAGGCCGCCACCACTACGTTTACTATTTTTCTTCTTGAGTTCAATCAAACCTGGAAAACCAGTGATGTCCTCTGTTCTGGGGGCAGGAAAGTAATCGTAATCTGAGTTTCTCAGCCCTTTCCGCGGCTCACTCACCACCACATACAGCGGCCGAACCCCAGACCCCACGGGGAACACCAGAATAAAATCCCGATACTGCGGCGGGTAAATCGGGTTCACCAGAATCTGCGCCGCCTTCTCCGTAGGCGGGTAAATCCAGATCACCGGCGCCTGCGGCGCACCCTGCAACGCCGGAATTCCCAGCGTGTCACTTGGGTCAACGGCGGGCGTCCAGATCAGCTCAATACCCTCACCCAAATCCGCTACGAACTGATCGCTGCGTGTTTGGAGCTGCACCACTTCAATCATCTGCCAGGCGGGGTTGTCGCCGGTGTAAAAACCATAGCCCTTGAGCGTACCGTCTTCCCGCTGCTCGATATGTAAACGCATCTGCGAACGCGCCTGCTGCATCGAGCGTAATTGCTCCTCGCTATACAGCGCGCTATCGCCCAGCTCCCCGGGCCACACCAGCGCTACCAACCCGCCTAACAGAGGCGCGGCCACAGAACCGATTGCGGCAGCGGCCGACTCCACCACCGCCGTACGCAACGCCAGTTGCCCCAAGCCAACGGGCAAGGCGCTGCCGCTGATCTTGCGCAGGGCAACAGCGCCCCGGCTGTCAACTTCACGGCCGCCCAACAGGCTGAAATGGCCGTACTCCGCGATCAGCTCAAGTGGTACGTAGGCAGTGGGATCTGAGTAGTGGGTGTGGCCGTCGGGCAGTTGGCAAGGCTTCACGAAAACACAGCCAGGCGCTTTTGCGGGTGCAGATTTTGCGGCAGGGAATGGTTCGAATAAATCAATCGACGGTGAATAGGCGGCACGCTTTGGATGCGGCGTCAGGATGCGCTGCTTGCGTAGTTGCTCGTCGGTGGGAGGGTAAAAGCGTTCTGACATGAGGGGCTCACTTCCTTGTGCGAGGGAGTGAGGCTACGGGGAGCGGTCAGGGGGATGGAATTGGCATTTTTCGATGGTGGTTGTGGGAAAAGTAAGCGTGCTCTCTATATCAGCGGGACGTTTGCTACGTTCCAGGTCCTGAAGAAACCGCTGTGGTTTGATGGTGTGGGGGAGGGCGCTATCGGGGGCAAGTCGAATCGTCGCACCGCCCGTCCCACATTGTGATCGGTGTATATCCGCGGATCAGCTCAGCAGATGCTTGGAGATGATCCGCGAAATCTCAACGATCGACGTCTTCCCCGTAAATTCAAACTTCACTTTCCCCAGCGACGAAAAGTAAATCTCCAGCTCCGAATCCAGGTCAAACGTGCCGGATGTTTCCACCGAGTACGCGACGATGTTTTTGTACGGCAGTGAGGTGAAGTCTTTCTTGCTGCCGGTAATGCCCTGCACGTTTACGGCGATGATACGTTTGGTGGTGAAGACCACGCCGTCGCGCATGGCTTTGTAGGCGTCGATGACTTCTTCGCCGTCCAGCAGCAGGGCCGAGACGCGTTCGGCGTATTCGTTGTTTTGCTTGAGCTTGAAGAAGCCTTTGTTGTTGAAGTCGATCATTTGACGGTCCTTGTGGTGAGTCAATTAGAGCGCGTTATCGTTGGCGTCCATCGGGGCAAGCCCTCCACATGGCGTCAGTGGATGGCTTTTAGGTAGTCCTTGAGTGCGTCAAGCGGTGGGCTCAGTTCCTCCAGCGTGCGGGCTTGCCGTACCTCACCCGCCAATCGCTGCAACTCCCGCCCCAACACCGTATCCGCGCCGCCCAGTGCTGCCAGTGCCTGGTCAACACACGCACGCAACTTGAGCTGGATCGTCGGCAAGTCCCCTTGCCGCACAAGCAACCCAAACACCTCCCGCTCATACCCATCCATCACCAGGTCATCCCTCAATACCGGACTGCCGCCGTCCTCCTCGTGCACGAGTTTGAGTGCAAAGAGCGCAACAGCTTCCAGCGTCAATTCCATGGTGTCGGTTCCTCTGGGGGCGGGGAGGGCGATGATCACCGTTATCGGCGTGAAAAAAAAGACCTGCCGGGTTGGATGCAGGAGGAACAATATTTATTGGCCAGGTTCCAACTCGCCTTGGCGAGCGTATCCAGTCACCACATGGATCGGGTGCAAGGCAAACGCCCACAAAGACAAGGACGCAACCCATGCAGTCATCCCATGCCCAAGCACCTTTCAGCACTGGCGAGTCGACGCCGCGCGTAGCTTGATGGCGAGCTTCAAATACACCTTCTTACGTGGGGGGGCGTTCTATATATAGAAGGATTTGCAGGTCTGCTTGCCATTTGATAGAAAAACCAAATTAACGCTTGACCGCAGATTCTGGAAGCCTATAATTCGCCCCACTTCCGGCGCAGTCGAAACGGAAAACTCCTTGGTAAACAATGAGTTACGCAGTTTTCGGCAGCGGGTTGCTTCAGTTCATCGAAGCCAAAAGGAAGTTGAAAAAGAGGTGTT
>NZ_RWIO01000034.1:0-28976 GCF_009764655.1 Pseudomonas sp. PB105 | reverse complement strand
GAGGAACTGAGCGGCTTTGAACGGACCTTGAAAAAGGTCGACGACTGGCTGGCCCCCACACCATGAAACTGCACAAGGTGCTGACGATCGGCGGCACGCCTTACCCACTGATCAAGGACGAAGTCCGACTGGACATCAAAAGCCCCGGCCGGGCGACCTTCACCATCCAGGCCAGCGCCCCGGTCAACGGCCTGGTGACGCTCGATGTCGGCTACAACGACGGCCCGCTGCAGCGCCACTTCATTGGATTTGTCGAACGCTCGACGGCGATCAACAGCGTGCAGCAAATCCTGGTCTGTCGCGAACTGGCGGCGATCCTGTCGCAGCCTATGCCGCTGAACCTGCGTCACCTCGACCTGCAGGGCGTGCTGGCAGAAGTCAGCGACAAGACCGGCCTGCGCTTCCGCGTGCCGGACAAGGCTTACGCCAAGGTGAAGGCCCCGTTTTTCTACAGCTTGGCTGCCGGCTACCTGGCGATGGACAGCCTGGCCAGCGTATTCAGCATCCCCGACTTTATCTGGCAGCAGCAGGGCGACGGTGAGGTGTTTGTGGGCAGTTGGGCCGACAGCTTCTTCGGGATCCGCCCGCCGCTGCAGCTGCCTGTCGAACTGTTCGACGGCTACCAGGGCAACCAGAGCGCAATGATCGCGGCCCTTCCAGGGCTACGACCAGGTGCAACCATCAACCAGGGCGATAGGGTTACCAGCGTGACCCTTGCCGGCAACCAAATGGCGATCAAATGGACGACGCAATCCGTCGCAGTGTAGAGCGGCAATTCCCCGAACTGACCGGCGGCTACCACTTGCCACGCTTTGGCCGAGTGGTGGCCGTGCCCGATGCGCCGGCCGCACCTGGTCTGTGCGACGATTTCCGCCCGCGCTTCGGCGTCGACGTGGAAGTGCTGTTGCCCGATGGCGAGCCCGATCCCGCGCTGCCGATCCTGGCCGGCCTGCCGCTGCCGGCACCGATGGGCGGGCAAGAGGCGGGCATGTTCGGCTTCCCGGAAGAGGGCACCACCGTGGTGGTCAGCTTTGCCTACGGCCTGCCGCATAAGCCCTTTATCACGCAGATCCTGCCGCACGGCCTGAGCCTGCCCCGGGTGCCGAAGGGCGACCAGGTGTGGCAGCACAGCGAGGCGTGCCAACAGCGCGTTGATGCCGACGGCAACTGGCTTCGCCAAACGGACGGCAAGATCCATGACAAGGCGATTGAGCGGGAAGTGGAGGCGATGCAGAACACTGAGAGCTTCCAGAGCCACACAAGGACGGTGGACGACCATTCCACCGAGTCGGTGGGTGGCATCAAGAAGATCGAGGCATTGGGGGCACTCAAGCTGCTGTCGGGTGGATCTGCGAGCCTAGCGGCGGTAGATGATTTGCACCTAGCGACCGGGCGGGATTTGAATCTGGTGGTGGCACAAAGGCTTAACGCTATAGTGGGCGGCAACATGGATGAACGCATCCAGGGAATGCGCGAGAGTGTGGCGGCGGTTAGTCAACGGCTGGTCGGGCCTAAGACCTGGTTGGGGTCCGAGGGCCTGAACGTGCTGCAGGTTCTTTGTGATTTACTCGATTTGGTGCAGCAGATGAATATTCAGTTGGCAAGTCATACCCATGGCGCAACGCCTGTGCCTAATAGTGCTGCGGCGTTCACAACTGACGCTGGTATTGCATCTTTACTATTATTTCAGCTAAAAACCATAACGCTATAGTCTGGTATTATTGCTTATTAAATTCTCATCGTACAATTCGGCTAGGCTAGAGATGTACGATGAGATGTAAATTTTACATTGTGCAGAGTAATGTGGCCGGCTGGTGTTTACGCCAAAATATGTTTTTGGAATATTTGTGCGCGAATTACTCTTGCCTTTCTGTTGTTGGTGCCCTGATACATGTAAGAGAAGTAAATTCCGAATTCGGTTTCTGGAAGGTTCTTACTTTTCAGTACTGTGTCAGCCATGATATCAAGTCTTTCTTTCAGGTTTTTCGGTATGCGTTTTGCTAGCGTTAGCTCAATGACTAGTGTGAAGAAATTTGATTTTCGGAACCACATAGAGTCTATGTCAAGTCCGATGTTTTCGATGATGCTGAAGGTTTTCAATATTTCGGCCTTTCGAGCATTGGCAAGACTATATTCTTCATTGTATTCCGCAACACATTTTTCTATTTCGTTATCTCGATTGTAGTACCCGCCTCTTTCAAGAGTCGACATTACCTGCAGAACGAAGTGCAGGTCCGCCATTCTGGTGAACTCTGACTCATGGAAAACTCCGTAGTTTTCCAAACCGATGTCTGCTGCTATAGATTTTGCGGTTTGAATGAATTTCCCATCATAAACAGCATTATGAATTTCAATATCTTCGAGTTTGAATTTGGTGAGGTTTATTCGTCTGAAAATCTCTCGAACAAGATCGTCTTCAACTTTTCCTATATCACGAACAACAACTTGATATGAAAGGAAGGACTCGCGTTCTTCCGGCTCAAGGTCCGCGAAGTGTTTGATAAGTTTTAGGGGCTTATCGAATGTGTCTTCCACATAGTTTTGTATTGTCGTAAGACGTTGTTGGCCATCGATAACTATTTGACTAGTTCTCATTTTCTTTAAGTCTGTTTCACCTTGACAGACATATATTTCTGGGAAGGGATATCCGTGAAGAATAGTATCTAGGAACTGCTCTTGGTGTTCTTGTGTCCAGACAAATTTTCTTTGGAAGTCTGGTCGTAAATCTAATCGCTTTGTGTCGATTTTTTCATAGATGTCGGCAATCGTCGGATTTGTAACTGATGGTTTTATTTGCATGCTATTTTTCGTCCTTAAGTTTTTTGTGATGCAATCCTTCGAGCCCACTCACGATATATGTTTCTAGGTGGTTATAGGTTCGAAAAACACCGGCAGCTACTTTGTAGTTGCCCACAGGCGATTTGTTATAAGAAATAGATTCGAAAAAACTAAACCACGCATTTTTCAATACGTTCATTTGAAAAGAGATTGGGAGTTTATCAGGCCTTATCCATCCCATCGCAGAGTATTCTAAAAATTCGTGATACATTGAGAGTTCAGATTCACGAATGACTCTTCTGTTTTTTCTGATTTGCATCTGATATTCAGAGATTTTGCCCATGATGCTGTCAAAAAGTTGCGAGGATATTATCGCTACGTCGATATCGGAGTCATAGTCAAAATTTGTACCCTTATGAGGGCTGAAACCTAGCTTACCTGAACCGGTTATATATACTTCATGAAACGATATTTCAAACTGGCTTGTTATGATTTTTTTGAAATCATAATACTCATTTGGTCTATCCTTAAAAACGTAAGGTATACCGTGCAGCACGTGTTTTCTGGAAAAGTCGAGTAGCTCACCGCTTTTTCGTGCCAAGTCCATTTCTGCTCTAAAGCTGTTTAAGTCCAAGTGAACGTCCATTTATCTGAGGTTTGCTTTAGTCATCTGCCCGCATGGAGCCATTGACTACGCCAAAATGTCCCTAATGAATTTTCCACCCCGGCCGCGGATAGGAGAGCGCTAGTACACCCCTCAACCGTAGCAGTAGCAAAACAATGGCACAAGTATCGTGTAAATCCGAGTAGGAGTAACCCTTTCCTCGCATATGCGATGGCTCAGTGTGACTCCCTGTGTAGAGCAACCCCACAGGAAGAAATCTTGATTGGAAAACACTTATCCCCCTCCCGCCAGCCGTCCTCGTGCCATCGTTTCGTGCAGTGCAGTGCAGTGCATTGGCCTAGCGAAGGCGGCTGGAACAGTTTTTTTAGCCAGAGAAGATATGACCAAGGCTGGGCTCGGGGTTGAGCGGTCCTTCAAAGATCCAGCATCGGATCGTTTTACCTTCAATTGAGCTGCCCTTGGGACCTGTAGAGACAAACTTCGGCTGCTTACTCGCCTTCATTGCTCGCCGCATCTCTGCATCAAAGTGAAAACTTATACTATTTTTTTTAAAAAGCGCCTCTAGATGCGGCAGCTTCAAGTAGATCATCCCACTTAACCACGGAGCATGATTGTATCGCTCACCTCGACGGTCGAGTATTTCTAGGGCATCCCATAGCGGTTTGAGCGAGGCCTCAGGAAAAGGGTCATCCTTTCCGATCGTCATTAGCTCCGGTACCGAGAGCCCCAACAGCTGGGACGTCTGCGCGAGTTGTTCGTGGACCGCGGCGCGCACTCCGACGTCGTTGGAGCGCTGTAACTCTTTTAGCAAGGTCAACCGGTGACGTGAAAGAGCGATGTGCTGGGATACACTTGGCGCGGCAATGCGAGCAGTTCTGCCCTCCGCCCAATAGTTCCAAAGTGCATCGTCGCATTCCTCCTGGTAACGGATGATCTTATCGCGGAGCTCGGGTTTCACCTTATTCGGACCGATCGAGTAAAGCCATGCAGGAAGCTTTCGCAGGTGCAGGCATGTCATGCCCCTTGGTTTGCCATCTTCGGCAACTATCAAGATTTCCTTGATAGTTGCGGCGAAGCGCTCGCCCAGCTTTGCATGCTGGCCTTGCCAAGAAACACCCAGGCTTTCGGCGATCGGCTTCATGGCTACGTAGGGCTCATTTCCCTGCTCTACCAGAACCACTATGTCCTCATAGAATGGCACTGGCATCAACTGCGTACTCACATTAGATCCCTCTTCGGCAACCATCACCATAATGGTGATGGTTCTCTGGCAGCTATAACGGTATCAGGGGCCATTATCCCCATGTGTCAATGAAAAGCTCCAGGCAAAGAAAAAAGTGCAGGAAAAGCACTTATCCCCCTCCCGCCGACGGGGTTTGTCTCCTTTTTTTGTGCAAACTCAGATGTAGTGCAAACGAGCCGGGAGCCCAGGCGGGCCGGGGCGCTCTACGGGCGACCGGCAATTTCACAGATTGCAAAGTTTTGAAGAGAAGTGCAGGGCGATTGCAGGGCGGTGCAGCATAGGATCACCGACGGGGCTGGGCTGGAGGCCCCAGGTTCATTGATGGGTAGAGAGAAAAATATAGGAATACGGGCATTTTCCAAAATGAGATAGATCTTTTTTCTTGCCTTCCGTGACTGCCTTCGATGAGGCCGAAAGCTGTCATAAGCCACGTAACGTGTGGGTTTCGTCGAGATTGGTGCATTTCACGATTTGTCTCGACCCTAACTGGTTCCTGACTTTCGCAGGCGGGCCAAACCTTGCTTGATATGCCCCGCGTTCTCACCGATTGCCTCTAAGGCGCCACGCACGTTTTCACCTGCTTCTATTGAGCCTTGTTGTTCCAGGCGCAGGGTGAGTTCCATCACAGCTGCTTCAAGTGCCAACTGATTTTCATACATCCTTTCGAGCAAATCTGAGAGCGAATATTCATGCGCCATATGAAGGTTCCTATCGTGAGCTTTCAGACTAGCCCCAAGCTTCAGTACTGGCCAAATAGATGGCTATTTTGGAACCAGGGCTGGGAAAAAGGTAATTTGGGTTAGAAAGGGCATTAGTCTTGCTACAAGCCCCGTATTCCGTGGGATTGACGTATTACCTTGAGGGGTAATATTTGGTAATGGCAAAGGTAATATTTGCCCGAGTGCCCGGTTTTGCTGGGGATTGAGCCCGTCAGGAATTACCCGATGAAAAGGTAATGACCTAACCTATAAATTACCAAATTATTACCTTTCTCAATATCCATCAACATATTGAAATTAAAGGGTTTTCTACTGATATATCCAACGTATTACCAATATTACCTTTTTCCCGTGCCTCAACATAAATCGGGCGGGATGCCGTTTTTCACCCCACTCCAACCGTCGCGCACTAACTTGGTGCAAAACCCATGGGACCGCCATGGGACTGAAAATGCTGTTTTTTTGGAGAGTCTGCATCGCTGCAGCCCGCGTAATCCGGGCACTTGCATTTTGAAAGTCACTTTGCGGGTAGTTTCGAATCTCTCCTTCACCGCCAAATTCGATGTAAACAAAACCTCTGGTTTCGAAAGAAACCAGGGGTTTTTTGATTTCTGGGGTTTGAAAACCAACCGGTTTCAATTCATGGGCTTGGTGTATCCATCCTTCGTCCTACGGCGTCCAGCAAGTCACACCCATCGCGTAAAGGGATTGAGCACAGTAAGGCGAAGTCGCTGAGTACGACCGCATCACTACTTATTTCATTACGCAGCGCAAGGTTCTCCAAGACTTGTGTAACGGCACGAAGTCGATAGGTTGCGGCGTCGAGGAGAATTTCCATTGGCGCTGCTGTATCGATAAAAAGAGTAGGGGTGGCACTGTCGTTGCTGGTGAGGGGCATATAGTTGTTCATATGTGGAGCTCCGGTTGTCGAAGGGTAGCAACCACACATTTGTCGCCAAACAAAAGGGTGGCAGCTGTACGCAGGTTGGCGAACCGGGACAATCGGAAAAACCGGCAGACCCGAAGGTCTCCCACGCACAGCTACCGTCGAGCAGCTTATTGCGCGCAGAAGCATCCCGCAAATCGCCGGGAGGCATCTGTCGATTTATCCTCGGGTCGCCAAACCCGTTCGCCATGTGGGCGACCGAGCGACTATAGGCTCTGCAATTTTGAAGCGGGAGGCTGACGCTTCTGAATGGAATGTAGGACATTACCCAAACACTGTTATGCGCATGTAATCACCGCCCTCAATGCCTATGCCGATGATGCACATCCGGAAAATGCGCATGACTATGCCTCACCGGGCTGTGCACATGCACATGGCTGTGGGGCACATCCGGATCCCACTCAAACCCATGCTCATGCTGATGATGTTCATCATGCACATGCCGATGCCCGTGTTCCGTCGCCTCATGCTGATGTTCATGGGCGTGCCGCTCCGTCAGGTGCAGCCACACGCCCACGGCCATCAGCGCTGAGGCGATCCAGAACGCCGTCGTCACCGATTCCCCCAACACCAGCATTGCAATCGCGGCACCCAGGAACGGTGCGGTCGAGAAGTATGCCCCGGTGCGTGCACTGCCCAGTCCACGCAATGCCAGTACAAACATGACCAGGCTGATGCCATACCCCAGAAATCCAACCAACAAGATCGGCGCGAGTTGTGCCGCTCCGGGGATCTGCGCGCCGAGATAGAGCGCCACTGCGGCATTCACTGCGCCCGCGATCAACCCCTTGGTACTTGCGATAAACAACGCGTCCGATGCCGACACTTTGCGCGTCAGGTTGTTGTCGATGCCCCAGCACAAGCAGGCGACCGCGACTGTCAGGGGGCCTGTCCAGTCATGGCTGCTGCCGCCGCCTTCAGGCCATGACAATGCAACGCCGCCCAACACAATCGCGATCATCCCAAGCACGATTCGGCGGTCGGCGTTTTCTCTGAATACCAGCCAAGCGATCACGGCGGTCAACACCGATTCGAGGTTGAGCATCAGAGACGCGGTCGCGCCGGTGGTGCGGGTGAGGCCGAACATCAGGGCCACGGGGCCAAGGATGCCGCCGAAGGCGATGGCGCCGAGCAGCCATGGCCATTCGGTGGGGGTGAGGCCGGAGGATTGCCAGCCGCGGTCACGGACAAGGCGTACGCCGGCGAGCCCGATGCCGCTGCCCAGGTAGAGCAGGCCGGCGAGCAACACCGGTGAAAGACCCAGGCCGAGATTTTTGGCAAGCGGGGTACTGGCGCCGAACAGGGCGGCTGCCGCCAGCGCGTAAACAATGCTGAGGTTCATGGGCACTTCCTCGAAAGGTGGAACCATGATACGTCGCTCGCCCTGGTTAAATCTTCGGCAGTTAAGCGAGTAAGTCTTCGTAGAAAGCGCCGTAAGGTCTGCTCGGGTGCGCGATCTGGATCTCCAGAATCCACAACCCGGCATTGGGGTAGTGCTCGAAATCTCCCAGGTCGCCGCCGCGATGAATGGCGTGGGGGAAGTCGCTGACGCGGTGGCCTTTGATGTCGAGGTTGAGTTTCCAGCCCATGGCCTGGGCCTGTTCTTCGGCGTAGCGGTAGAGTTCGAGGCCGACGACCTGGTCGTTTTTCCAGCGCGCCTGAACGCGGTCGAACAGTTCTTTGGCGGCGTGGGCGCAGGCGTTCATCTGCGGGTCGCTGCCGGTGGCGAAGGTTGCGCCGGCGTCGCCTTCGTGGCCTTGCCACACAGCGCCCATGTCGATGACGAAGATGTCGTCTTCACCCAGCACGGGGTCGCCGTCGGAGCGCTGCTTGAAGGTCTTGAGCGTGTTGGCGCCGAAACGCACCAGCAGCGGGTGCCAGATGCGTTGCATGTCGAGCTCGGCGAGGACATGTTTGCCCAGTTCGCGAGCCTCGGACTCCAGCATGCCGGGGCGGATGCGTTGGGCAAGTTGTTCGATGGCGCGCCAGGTCATGGCCTGGGCGTAGCGCATGGATTCAATGTTATAGGCGATGCCTACGGCTTCTTTGGGGTGTGCGGACACCGGTCTCTCCTTGATAGCGCTATGATATTTACTATATAGCGATTGAGGTAGCGGGCCCAAATGAAAATATCAAAGATGCAGCCCGGCCAGGCTGCCTAACACCACTGCCACGCCCGCCGCCGTATACGCCATGCGCTTCAACCACTCCTTGCGTGTGAGCAACGTAATCGCCGCCAACGAAATCGCGATCTGAATCGCGGTCATCGCCTGGGCCCAGCGGTGGTGCTGGTGCAAAGCCTGCTCTGATTTTTCATCCCATTCCCGCGAGGTGGCCTCAAGTTTTTCTGCCTGCTGGCGCACGTCTTCCTTCTGGCTTTTGTAGCGTTCGATTTCATCTTTGTAATGCGCGGCGTCCACGCCCGGAATATGGGTGGCCAGTTCCGCCAGGTTCTGACGGCTGGATTTGGCCTGGTAGTAGTTCCACTGGTTGGCGGCTTCGGTCTTGAAGATGGCCGCGTTGTTTTTGTCCATCGCCGCTTCGCTTTCGGTGGAGCCGGCCTGGTAGCTGAGCATGGCGCCGAGGGTGGCCATCAGCGCGGTCATGACGGCGATGCGGCTGGCGAAATTGTCCCCGCGTGCGTGGGCATGTTCAGTGGTGTGTTCGATGTGTTTTTCGTGGGGGCTGGGGACTTCGAAGGCTTCGGACATGGTGGCGGCTATGAACGGACTGAGGGAGTCTGATTCTTCACCTCTGCGGCTGTCTCAAGCCTGTACGTAACGCCGAATCAGCTGCGTATACACCGCGATGTTGATCAACAGCACCAGGGCACCCAGCACCATTTGAATCTGCGGGGTCAGCCCCGCTGGGTAGATGAGCGCAACAATGTAGTGTTCGATAAACCCGCCGCCATAGCCGTCTTGACCGGCGAGATGGCGAAGCAGGTTTTCCCCGCGCGTCAGTGGGCAGGGCAGGTGGAAAACCTCGACGGCCACGCCCCACGCGGCGGCGGGCAGGTGCAGCCAGATAACCGGCCGCCACTTTAGGGCCAGCAGCCCGCCGAACAAGACGAATAGGATGAAGCAAAGGTGGAACAGCACGAGGTTGTCGGCAGCTAGGCGGTAGAGCATTGTGTGTGCTTCAAAAGGGGGAGGGCATAGTCTAAAGGGTTGCCCGCAGGTAAGTGGGGCCGTTATTGTGCTGAATCCTTTTAGTCCTTCGCCCCAAGGATCTGTTGTGATGAATCCACCGCGTACCGTTGCCCCGATCAAGGCTGTGATTTTCGATATGGACGGGTTGTTGCTGGACACTGAAGGCATCTACACCGAAGTCACGCAGATCATCGCCGAGCGTTATGGCCGTACCTATGACTGGGGGATCAAGCAGCACATTATTGGTCGCGGGGCGCAGGACTTGGCGGAGTACGTGGTCAAGGCCCTGGACTTGCCGATTACGCCGGCCGAGTTTCTGGAAATTCGCGAACCGTTGATGAGTGAGCGTTTTCCCAGGGCTCTGGGCATGCCCGGTGCCGAGGCATTGGTGCGGCATTTGAAGGCGCACAATATTCCGATTGCCGTGGGCACCAGTTCGTCGCGCAATTCGTTTGGCCACAAAACCACGTTGCACCGCGAGTGGTTCAGCCTGTTCGGTACCATTGTCACCGCCGACGACCCCGAGGTGGGCGCCGCGAAACCTGCGCCGGATATTTTCCTCACCGCCGCCCGCCGCCTGGGTGTGGCGCCGCAGGATTGCCTGGTGTTTGAAGATTCACCGTTCGGCGTCACCGCCGCGAAGGCCGCTCATATGACCGCCATCGCCGTGCCCGATGAAGCCATGGCTGACAGCAAGTACCACCACGCCGACCAGATCATCCGCAAGCTGGCGGACTTTGACCTGGCGGCTTATGGTTTGCCACCGATGTCCTGATTCACCGCAGGGCAGAAAATGTGGGACGGAGCCCCTCCCACATTTGATTTCATTGCTCCCGAACTATCAGGCGCTGAACCCGCCATCAATGGTCAGGCTGGCACCGGTGATATACCCCGCTTCCGGCCCGGCCAGGTACGCCACGAAACTGGCGATCTCTTCCACATGCCCGTAACGCCCCACCGCCATCAGCGCCATCAGGCTCTCGGCAAAATCGCTGTTCGCCGGGTTCATATCCGTGTCCACCGGCCCAGGTTGCACATTATTGATGGTGATGCCCCGCGGCCCCAGGTCCCGCGCCAGACCCTTGGTCAACCCCACCAGCGCCGCCTTGCTCATCGCATACGGCCCGCCACCGCCAAATGGCATGCGCTCGGCATTGGTGCTGCCGATGTTGATCACGCGGCCACCTTCACCCATATGTTTTGCCGCTTCCTGGGTAGCGATAAACACGCTGCGCACGTTGATTGCCAGGGTCTGGTCGAAGTCTTCCAGCTTGAAGTCTTCCAGCGGTGCGATGGCCAGTACGCCCGCGTTGTTCACCAGAATATCCAGGCGTCCAAAGGCTTCGACGGTGGCGTTGACCGCATTGCGAATCGCTGTCGCGTCTGCGCTGTCAGCATGGATCGCCAGGGCTTTGCCGCCGGCACTGATCACGCTGTTTTGCAGTTCTTCGGCCTTGGCCGCCGAGCTGACGTAGGTAAAGGCGACGGTTGCACCTTGTGCGGCAAGGCGCTTGACGATAGCGGCGCCGATGCCGCGGGAACCGCCTTGAATCAAGGCGACTTTACCGCTGAGGTTGAGTGTGGTCATGTCGATCTCCTGGTTGTTCAAGGCGGTATGCCTTGTTGTTGGAGTCGAGTATCGACCTCACCCAACCCTACCGGTAGACCGTGATTGCTATAGTCTGTGTAAACCAAAAGTTTAGAGTGGGTGCAGATGGAGAGCTTTGGCAGTATCGAATGCTTCGTGCGCAGCGCCGAAGGCGGCAGCTTTGCCGAAGCGGCGCGGCACCTTAGCCTGACTCCGGCAGCGGTCGGTAAAAGTGTCGCCAAGCTGGAAGCGCGCCTCGGTGTGCGGCTGTTCCAGCGCAGTACCCGGCGCCTTACGCTCACCGAAGCGGGCAAGCTGTTCCTCGAAGAGGTCAGCGGCAGCCTCACCACCATCCAGAACGCCGTGGCCAACCTGGCCAGTGCCGAAGGGCGGCCGGTGGGCACGCTCAAAGTCAGCATGGGCACGGTGTTCGGCAATCGTTATGTGGTGCCGCTGCTGGGGGAGTTTATGCGCCGCTTTCCGGATATCAGTCCGGACTGGCATTTTGATAACCGCCAGGTCGATCTGATCGGCCAAGGCTTCGATGCTGCAATTGGCGGTGGTTTTGAGCTGCCCCAGGGCGTGGTGGCGCGCAGGTTGACCCCGGCGCATCGGGTACTGGTGGCGTCTGCTGCCTACCTGGCGCGGCGCCCGCCGGTAGTGGCGCCCGAGGACCTGGCGCACTGCGATGGCATCCTCATCCGCTCGCCGCAGACCGGCCGCGTACGCTCCTGGCAATTGACCAGCCGCGAGCGTGAACACCGCCCGCTGGTGCTCAAACCCGGCATGACCATGAGCGACTCCGAAGCCGCCTGCTGTGCCAGCGCCCAGGGTCTGGGCGTTGCGCTGGTGAGCATGCCCATGGCCGTGCCGTTCCTCGATAGCGGCGCGGTGGTGCGGGTGTTGCCGGACTGGTATGTCGACGACGGCAATATTTCCATTTACTACGCCGAGCACAAGTTACTGCCCGGTAAAACCCGGGCGTTTGTGGATTTCATCATTGAGCGGTTTGCCGAGCAGGGTTTGGCACAACAATTCAGCGCGATCTAATGTGGGACGATTCCACATTTTGGACCTTCAGCGGCCGAACATGCCGGGCCAACCAATGACCCTCTTCGGCCGTGGCGTCGCGTAAGTCCTGACCTTCGACGTCGACAACCCCAACCGCACCAGCGACTCGGCAATGGTCACCGCCGCCGTCACCCCATCCACCACCGGCACTCCGGTGCGTTGTCTGATCTGCTCATCCAATCCCGCCATGCCACCGCAGCCCAGGCAGATCACCTCCGCTTTGTCCTCGCGAATGGCCAGTTCCGCCTGGCGCACGATGGCTTCCATGGCGGCCAATGGGTTTTCTTCCAGCTCCAGGACCGCCATGCCACTGGCCCGCACTGAGGCGCAGCGCTGGTACAGACCGGCGAGTTTCAGGCGGTCTTCAATCAGCGGCACGGTGCGGTCCAGGGTGGTCACCACCGAATAGGCATGGCCCAGGAACATCGCCGTGCTGGCGGCGGCTTCGGTGATGTCCACCACCGGTACGTTCAACAATTCCTGCAGGCCTTCGCGGCCGTGTTCGCCGTAGCCGGCCTGGATCACTGCATCGAACGGCTGGTCGTAGGCCATGACCCGGTCCATCACCGCAATGGCGGCCAGGTAGCTTTCAAAGTTGCCTTCCACCGATTCGGCACCGAAGAAAGGCGTGAGCCCGACAATCTCGGTGCCCGGTGACGCCACGCCCCGCGCTTGCTGGGCGATGGTGTCGGTAATGGATTCGGTGGTGTTGACGTTGACCACGAGGATGCGCATGGAATGTCCTTGTTTTAATGACTGACGTTATCGACTGCAATACTTTCGCCGCTGACATCGGCGTAGAACGGCTGGCGCTTGGCGATCAGCAGGTACAGCAGCCCTGCAATACCGGCGCCAAACAACCAGGAAAACGGCGAGACGCTGGCAAACCCTGGCAGCAGCGCCAGCAGAATGGCGATCACGGCGGCAGGAACAAACGCAGCCACCGCGCGTAAATTGACCCCTCGGCTGTAGTAATAAACGCCTTTCGGGTCTTCGCTGTACAACTGCGGTACGTCCACCTGGCTTTTACGGATCAGCCAGTAGTCGACCATGATCACCCCGTACAACGGCCCCAGCAGCGCGCCCAGGCCGGAGAGGAAGTACACGATCACCAGCGGGCTGTTGTAGAGGTTCCACGGCAGGATCAACACCGCCACAGTGGCGCTGATCAGGCCGGCGCGACGGAAGTTCAGGTACTTGGGCGCCAGGTTGCTCAGCACAAAGGCGGGCGCGACGAAGTTGGCCATGATGTTTACCGCCACGGTGACGATCAGGAACGCCAGGCAGCCCAGCACAAGGAAGAAGGTATTGGGGATGGCCGCGATGATTTCGGTCGGGCTTTCGATCACCCGGCCGTTGAGTTGGAACTGCCCGCCGCACAACAGCACGGTGATCGCCGCGAACACCAGGATGTTCACCGGCAGGCCCCAGAAGTTGCCGATCTGGATCGTCCTGCGGCAGGGCGAGGAACGGGCGAAGTCGCAGAAGTTGAGGATCAGCGTGCCGTAGATCGACAGCCACAGTGCGCCACCGGCAAAGATATTGCGCCACATTTCGCCACCGCTCAGCGGCTCGCGGATCGACCAGGCAATGTTGCCGCCCGCCTGGAAGTACATCCAGCCGGCCAGCGCGGCCACCGTCAGCAAAATCACCGGTCCGGCGAAGCCTTCATAACGCCGCACCATCTCCATGCCGTAGGCCAGGATCACCAGTTGCACGAACCAGATGGCCACAAAACACGCCCAGCCAAGGGATGACAGGCCGAGGATCGAGTTGTGGTCATAGTCAGCAAACCCTGGATGAATCGCCGTCAGCAGCACGCGGAAAACCACCGAGGCCAGGTAGGTCTGGATACCAAACCAGGCAATCGCAATCACTGCCCGGATCAACGCGGGAATCTGCGCGCCGTGAATGCCGAAACTGATGCGGCTGATTACCGGGAACGGAACGCCGGTCTTCTGCCCCATATACCCCGACAGGTTCATGAAAAAGTACACCAGCGCCGCACCGATCCCCAGGGATAACAGGATCTGCCAACCGCCCAGGCCCAACGCATATAGGCCTATCGCGAACGAATAGTTGGCGATGTTGTGCACGTCGTTGGTCCACAGCGCAAAGATGCTGTAGCGCCCCCAGCGTCGGCCTTCGACCTTGGTTGGCGCGAGGTCTTTGTTGTGCAGGCGTGGGCTGAGCACCAAGGGGCCGGGGCTTGCGGCGTCTGGGTTCAGGGCAGAGGAGGGCAGATCCAGTGCGATATTGTTCGAGAGGCTTGTACGCATTCCGGCAGGCTCCAGCACATCTGCTGGAAGTCCGCAGATGGCAAAGTGTATGTAGGTTTTGTATTTATTGTATACAAAGCGCATTTCACCTTAAGCCACATACGTGCCAGTTTCCGATCTATGAAAATCGTGGGTAATTTCGTTTTTATAGGATGGTTAAATAAATAGCTGAATTCAAAGAGATATAAATTGACCGGTTGAACAGCTATTTATTTTTTGGTTGCGAGCGGTGGATTCACCGGAGCAACCGATAAGCCGGGGAGAGTGTTACGTTATGGTGCGGGTAAAGGCAGATTGCACACAAAAATGGCACCGATGGTTACATGTGTGTGTACATCTCTAACACTCCACCCAAAACAAAATGTGGGAGGGGGCTTGCCCCCCGATAGCGGTGTGTCAGTCACTGATGCAGTGCATGACACTCAGCCATCGGGGGCAAGCCCCCTCCCACATTTTCCAACTGCGTCAGCCCTTAGGCCTTGCTGATGATATTCCCCGCATGCAGCCCGCATTCCTTCTGCGTGGCCTCTTCCCACCACCAACGACCCTCTCGCTCATGCTGGTTCGGCAGCACAGGCCGGGTGCACGGCTCGCAGCCGATGCTGATAAACCCGCGCTCATGCAGGCTGTTGTAAGGCAATTCCAGCATGCGGATGTATCCCCAGATCTCCTCGCTGCTCATCTGCGCCAGCGGGTTGAACTTGTACAGGGTGCGTTCCGGGGTGGAAAAGGCGGTATCGATCTCCAGCGCCGCCACCTGGCTGCGCGTGCCTGGGCTCTGGTCACGGCGTTGGCCGGTGGCCCAGGCCTTCACGCCGGACAGCTTGCGGCGGAGCGGCTCGATTTTGCGCACGCCACAGCATTCGCCATGGCCGTCCTTATAGAAGCTGAACAGGCCCTTTTCCTTGACAAAGGGTTCCAGCTTGCTCTGGTCCGGCGAGATCAGTTCGATATCGATCTTGTAGAAGTCACGCACCTGCTCGATAAACCGGTAGGTCTCCGGGTGCAGGCGGCCGGTGTCGAGGCTGAACACCTTGACGTTCTTGTTCAGCTTCCAGGCCATGTCCACCAGCACCACGTCCTCGGCACCGCTGAAGGAGATCCACAGGTCATCGCCGAACTGGCTGAACGCCAGTTTGAGAATATCCTGGGCGGATTTGTTGGCGTAAGTCGCGGCGAGTTCAGCGACATCGAAGGCTTGGTTCATCAGGACGGTTCCTACAGGTCAGTGGCGCTGAGCGCTCTATAGGGGAGCGATGGTATCAAAATCCGCTCTGCGTTGCGGCGGGGAGCTTGAATCGCTAGAGTTCGGCAGTCCTTTTGCTCGCTCAACCAATAACATCCAATAGGAGTGTCTTGTGGAAATTGCCTGTCTTGACCTGGAAGGGGTGCTGGTTCCGGAAATCTGGATCGCCTTCGCCGAAAAAACCGGTATTGAATCGCTGCGGGCCACCACCCGGGACATTCCCGACTACGACGTGCTGATGCAGCAACGTCTGCGCATCCTCGACGAACATGGCCTCAAGCTCGCCGACATCCAGGCCGTGATCGCCACGCTCAAGCCACTGGACGGCGCCATCGAATTCGTCAACTGGCTGCGCGAGCGTTTCCAGGTGGTGATCCTGTCCGACACCTTCTACGAATTCTCCCAGCCGCTGATGCGCCAACTGGGTTTCCCGACTCTGCTGTGCCACCGCCTGATCACCGATGAAACCGACCGCGTGGTGAGCTACCAACTGCGCCAGAAAGACCCCAAGCGCCAGTCGGTGCTGGCGTTCAAGACGCTCTACTACCGCGTGATCGCCGCCGGCGATTCCTACAACGACACCACCATGCTGGGTGAAGCGGACCGTGGGATCCTGTTCCATGCGCCGGAAAATGTGATCCGTGAGTTCCCGCAGTTTCCGGCGGTGCACACGTTTGAGGATCTGAAGAAAGAGTTCATCAAGGCGTCGAATCGGCAGTTGAGCCTGTAAGTCATTTTGTGATGCTGGTGGCCCTATCGGGGGCAAGCCCCCTCCCACACTTTGATCTGTGAATACATTTCAAATGTGGGAGGGGGCTTGCCCCCGATAGGCCCGGCCCCGCCATCGCTTATCCCTCTGCCAGCAACCGCTCGTAAGGAATGCTCAAGCCTTCATGCAGCCGCTTGATCATCGACAGGCTGAGCTTGCGCTTATGGTTCAACACCTCTGACACTCGTCCGCTGGTGCCGATGAATGGCTCCAGGTCGCGAGCCGTCATGCCGAGCTGCTCCATGCGAAACCGAATGGCTTCCACCGGATCAGAAGGTGGCATTGGAAAATGTTCCGCTTCGTACTTTTCAATGAGTACGGCAAGAATCTCCAGCTCGTCACCCTCTGGCGAGCCGATCTGCGCCCCCCAGAGCTGCTCCACCCGTGCGAGCGCAGCCGTCAGGTCTTCCTGGGAATGTATGGGCTTGATGTTCATTACACGGTCTCCGCATTGATCTGGTCGTACTGCGCATGGGTCCCCACGAAACGGATGAACCCAAGTTGTCGCTGATAATCGATCGCCATGATCACTCGATACTTGTTGCCGCCGACGTTGAATACAACCCTGCCGCCTTTGAGGATGCTCGCTGTCCTGAGCTCTGCCTTCAGTGCTTGTGGCGTGGGATAAGTGGTCCTCCCGTTTTGGGAGATATTGGAGGTGGTGGCGTGGAGATGCAATCTCGGAAATAATTCCTGACGAATACGCAGTCGCTTCATGTGATCCAGGAAGCAGCTGTGTACTACAGGCTTTCCAAAGTGTGTAACAAAACCCGCACCTTCGTCAGCGACTCCTGATACTCCGCCTCCCACTCGGAATCCGCCACGATCCCACCGCCGCCCCAGCAGCACACCTGGCCGTCCTTGACCAGCAAACTGCGGATGGCAATGGAGCTGTCCATCTCGCCGCGCACGTCCAGGTACACCAGCGAACCGCAATACAAACCGCGTCGGGTCGGTTCCAGTTCGTCGATGATCTGCATGGCGCGAATCTTCGGCGCGCCGGTGATGGAGCCGCCGGGGAAGCTGCCGGCGATCAGGTCGAGGGCGTCTTTGTCGTCGGCCAATTCGCCGATCACGCTGCTCACCAGGTGGTGCACGTTGGGGTAGCTTTCCAAGCTGAACAACTCCGGCACGCTCACCGAGCCGGTGCGGCAGGTGCGGCCGAGGTCATTGCGCAGCAGGTCGACGATCATCAGGTTTTCGGCGCGATCCTTGGGGCTGGCCAGCAGTTCGGTGGCGTGGGCAGCGTCTTCTTCAGGCGTGGCTCCGCGGGGGCGGGTGCCTTTGATCGGGCGGGTTTCGACCTGGCGTTCACTGATACGCACGAAACGCTCGGGTGACAGGCTCACTACCGCGCCGTTATTCGGCAGGCTCTGGAACCCGGAGAAGGGCGTCGGGCAGGCTTCGCGCAGGGCGCAATAGGCGACCCAGGGATCACCGCTGCACGGTGCGCGAAAACGCTGGGCGAAGTTGACCTGATAGCAGTCGCCGGCCTGGATGTAGTCCTGGATGCGTTCAATGGCCAGGCGGTAAGCCGCGACGCTGAGATCCGCTGCCATGGGGCCCTGCAATGTGAAGCGTGCAGGGGCGGCGGCAACGTCACCGCTGAACAAGGTGATCAGCCGCTGCCGTTCGCTATCGGCCAGCGCCGGGTGAAATACCAGTTGGCTGGTCTGCGCCGAGTGATCACTGATCAGTGCCCAGGCATACAGCCCGAAACGCGCATCCGGCAGGTGCAAATCATCCACGGCCAGATCGGGCAGCTGTTCCAAGTGTCGGCCAAAGTCGTAGCTCAGGTAGCCGATCAAGCCGCCGGCAAACGGCAACTCGTAGCCGTCGGGCAATCTCGCCTCACCCAGCTGTGAAAGGTTTTTCCGTAACCGCTGTAGGAAGTGGCTGCCGCTTTCGTCAGGATCCACCGCCAGAGTCGCCTCAGGCCAGGCGCTGAGCAGGTCATAACGACCGCGTTCGGCCGCCGGTCGACCGCTGTCGAGCAGCACCGCGCCGGGGGCATGGCGAATCGCCGCAAAGTACTCGGCGGGGTTGGCCCGATAGGGCAGCGGGTGTACGGAACAGGTCGACATGCGAGGGTGGATCAGCCAAGGCGCGGGGGAGGGGATTGTAGTCCCCCGTAGGGCTTGCTCCTAGGGGGGATGTCGGGGATAGACAGATTGAAGGCTGGATCAGCCCTCTACAGGGGGAATATGCCCAAACATTTCCTGCACGAACTTGACTCGCTCTTCCGGGGTTTCCGTCACGCCGGCGGCTTTCAGCGCTTCCAGTCGTGCTTCTACCGCGTGGGTGCGCAAGGTCAGGCCGCAGTCGTTGGCGATCTGGATGTTCAGCCCTGGCCGCGCATTCAGTTCGAGGATCAGCGGGCCTTTTTCCTGATCCAGCACCATGTCCACACCGATATAGCCCAGCCCGCACAGCTCGTAACAGCCAGCGGCCAGTTTCATGAAACCGTCCCAGTTGGGCAGTTGCACGCCATCCACCGCATTGGTGGTATCGGGGTGTTTGGTGATGATGTTGTTCAGCCAGGTGCCGCGCAGGGTCAGGCCGGTGGCCAGGTCCACACCGACGCCAATCGCGCCCTGGTGCAGGTTGGCCTTGCCGCCGGATTGGCGGGTCGGCAAGCGCAACATGGCCATCACCGGGTAGCCCATCAGCACAATGATGCGGATATCCGGCACGCCTTCGTAACTGATGCTCTTGAAGATCTGGTCGGGCACCACGCGGTACTCGATCAGCGCACGGTCGCGGTGGCCGCCCAGGGAATACAGGCCGGTGAGGATGCTGGAAATCTGATGTTCGATTTCCTCATGGCTGATGATCTTGCCGGACACCGTGCGATAGCGCCCTTCGAAACGGTCGGCTACCACGAGAATACCGTCGCCGCCCGCGCCCTGGGCCGGCTTGATCACGAAGTCGCTGCGCCCGCCGATAATTTCATCGAGCTTGTCGATTTCTTTTTCGGTCGAGATCACCCCGTACATTTCCGGCACGTGGATGCCGGCAGCGATCGCCCGTTCCTTGGTGATGATCTTGTCATCCACGATCGGGTACAGGCTGCGTTTGTTGTACTTGAGCACGTAGTCGGCATTACGCCGGTTGATGCCCATGATTCCCCGCGCTTCCAGGGCTTTCCAGGTCTTCCAGAAGCCGAACATTATGAGTCAGCCTTCAAGAACGCCTTGAAACGCACCAACTCGGTCAGGCGGTAGCCGCGATAACGACCCATGGCCAGCATGAAGCCCACCAGGATCAAAAGGATCGCGGGGAAGGTGAACACGAAGTACACCAGCTCGGGCACGCTCATGATCAGGTGCGCCAGGGAAGCAGCGAACAACGTACCAATCGCCACCTTGAGCGCATGGTTGGCCCCGCGCTCTTCCCAGGTGATCGACAGGCGTTCGATGGTCATGGTCAGGATCACCATCGGGAACAGCGCCACCGACAGCCCGCGTTCCAGGCCGAGTTTATGGCTGAACAGGCTGATGGCCGCGATAAGCACCACCACGAACGTCAGCACCACCGACAGTCTCGGCAGCATCTGCAACTTCAAGTGTTCCAGGTAGGACCGCAGCGACAGCCCCAGCGCCGTGATGATCGTAAACAGCACAATCCCGAAGCCCAGCTGCGTTTCGCGGAACGCCAGGGCAATCAGCACCGGCGTGAACGTGCCCAGGGTCTGCAGGCCGATCAAGTTGCGCAGGATCAGAATCACCAGCACGCCAATCGGGATCATCACCATGATCATGAAGGTCTGCTGGGTTTGCAGCGGCAGGCCGTACAACGAGTATTCGAGGAAGTTGGCGTCGGTGTTCTCGTCGGTCAGCTTGGCCAGGCGAATTGCGTTCATTTCGCTGTTGTTCAGACTGAACGTCACCATGGCCTTCTTGCCGCCGTCGACCGTGATCAGGTTTTCATCGCCGGTCCACCACAGCAGGCGGTCGGTGGGCAGGCCCTGTTCGCCGGTTTCCGGATTGAAGTACAGCCAGTCATTGCCATTGAAGCTGCGCAGCCACAGTTCCGGGGATTGCGGCTGGTCGGCGACCAGGCGGATGGTGTGGACCTTTTCCACCGGCACATGGGCTATCGACAGCAGCAACTCGACGATCTTGGCCTTGTGCGGTACGGAAGGGTCGCCCGCCAGCAGCAGCTTCACATTGTCGTCGTTGAGGTTGTTGGTGCGCTTGATGGCTTCGGTAATAAAGGTTTCGACGTCGGCCGAGTGCTGGCGGATCGGCGCCAGCAGGGCTTCGGCGGCGATCTTTTCCGGGCCTTCCACGGCAATGCTGTCGCGGAAGGTCGGGCCCTTGATCTTGGTTTTTTCGCCGCTGTAACGCTTGGTCAGCACCAGGCGGTAATACAGGGTCTGGTTGCCCTTGGCCCGGCGGGCAGACCAGGTGACCTTGCGGTTGCCGTCGGTACGGTTGACGCTCACCCCGTAGTTATTCGAGATAAAACTCTCATTGAGGCTGACAAAGTCGCGGCTCAACGGTGGCACGAACATCTGGATCTTTACCGGGTCCTTCGGGTTGGCGACGAACTCGACCTTGGCGTCGATGTTCCACAGGTCGTCGGTGGCGTCCTCGGTGACAGGAATGCCCAGCACGAAGATCTGGTAGGCGGTGACCGAAATACCCAGCACCACCAGGATGGCGATCAGGATTTTCAGGTGCAGGGTAAGAGAGCGCATTCGGTTTACTCGGCGGTATGAGCGTCGGCGGCGCAGGCGGGTTTGCCTGCTGCGTATTTAAGACTGGGGTCGACCAGCGCATCAAAGCGTTTCAACGCTTCGGAGCCGATCAGCAGCGGGTATTGGAATGCGCTGCGGTCAGTCAAGTTCACTTCGATGCTGCGTAAAGCGGTGCCCATGCAGATATCCAGGGCAATCACTGGTCGGGCGGTGTAGTTCTTGTCCTCATCGGGATCGTAATCGCCGGCACGGCGCTTGATCTTGCTGACGCGGGCCAGGGGACGTTCGATGGGGTGGGAATGGGCGGTGTCGATCGCCAGGTAGAAACGCACCCAGGATTCGCCGTTGCGCTTGAAACGCTTGATATCGCGGGCGCTGAGGGAGGCGGTCTTGGCGCCGGTGTCCAGCTTGGCGGCGACTTCCAGGTTGATGCCAGCCAATTGGGCGTATTCGTTGAGGCCATACACGGTCTTCTCGGCGGCAACGCCAAGGCCCGGTACGAACAGTAGGCAAAACAGGGAAAAGGGCTTGAGTCTCATAGATCCTGAGGCGATGCAGTGCGATGTTCAATTCAAGGCGACTGGCATTACTGCGCAAGCTCCCTCGTGCGCCGTTTCATCCAATGATGTCAGGCAAATTCGGCGGGCATTCTAACATGATGCTTTTTTGGCGCCAGCGCTGGCAGGCGGCCATGCCTTGAGAGAGGTTAGCCGTGGTTATTAGACGATTGTCGACAATGTGGATTTATTCTTTGACTATGCGGGTCTGATTAGCTAGTTTTTGCCACATTGCTTTTAAAGGTGTCGACAATATGCTGGATCAGCTGCAAACGCCGGTGGTGGCGCAGGACGATTCCCAGACCATGTCCGAGAACGTCTTCCGGCGCATCCAGGCCGCCATCGTCAAGGGTGAGATTGCCCCCGGCAGCAAGATTTCCGAGCCTGAGCTGGCGCGCACCTACGGCATCAGCCGTGGCCCGTTGCGCGAGGCGATCCATCGCCTGGAAGGCCAGCGCCTGCTGGTCCGCGTGCCTCACGTCGGCGCTAGAGTGGTGTCCTTGAGCCACGCCGAGCTGGTCGAGCTGTATGAGATCCGCGAGTCCCTGGAAGGCATGGCCTGCCGCCTGGCCGCCGAGCGCATGACTGACGCTGAAATCGAAGAATTGCGCCAGGTGCTGCACACCCACGAACGGGATGCCGCGTTCCAGGCCGGTGTCGGCTATTACCAGCAGGAAGGCGACTTCGATTTTCATTACCGGATCATTCAAGGCGCCGGTAACCGCACCCTGACCCAAATGCTCTGCGGCGAGCTGTACCAGTTGGTGCGCATGTACCGCATCCAGTTCTCCGCCACTCCCAATCGTCCACGCCAGGCCTTTGCCGAGCACCACCGCATTCTTGATGCGATTGCCGATCGCGACGGTGAACTGGCCGAACTGCTGATGCGCCGTCATATCGGCGCGTCCAAACGCAACATTGCCCGTCACTTCCCGGACGGTGCCCCTGATAGAGGTGAGTCATGAGTTCGAATAATAAAAGCACACCCGGCCAGCGTTTCCGTGACGCGGTCGCCAGCGAACAGCCGTTGCAGGTCGTCGGCGCAATCAACGCCAACCATGCGCTGCTGGCCAAGCGTGCGGGCTTCAAGGCGATTTATCTGTCGGGCGGCGGCGTTGCGGCCGGCTCCCTGGGCGTGCCTGACCTGGGCATCACCGGCCTGGACGACGTGCTCACCGACGTACGCCGCATCACCGACGTGTGTGACCTGCCGCTGCTGGTGGACGTGGACACCGGTTTCGGCTCGTCGGCGTTCAACGTGGCGCGCACCGTCAAGTCGATGATCAAGTTCGGCGCCGCTGCTATTCATATCGAAGACCAGGTCGGTGCCAAGCGCTGCGGTCATCGCCCGAACAAAGAAATCGTGTCCCAGCAGGAAATGGTCGACCGCATCAAGGCCGCCGTGGATGCGCGCACTGATGACAGCTTCGTGATCATGGCACGCACCGACGCCCTGGCCGTCGAAGGCCTGGAGTCCGCGCTGGAGCGCGCCGCCGCCTGTATCGAGGCCGGCGCCGACATGGTGTTCCCGGAGGCCATCACCGAACTGGAGATGTACAAGCTGTTTGCCGCCCGGGTGAAAGCGCCGATCCTGGCCAACATCACTGAATTCGGTTCGACCCCGCTGTACACCACCGAACAGTTGAAATCTGCCGATGTTTCCCTGGTGCTGTACCCGCTCTCGGCCTTCCGCGCCATGAACAAAGCCGCCGAGAACGTCTACACCGCGATCCGTCGCGACGGCACCCAACAGAACGTGATCGACACCATGCAAACCCGCATGGAGCTTTACGACCGCATCGACTACCACACCTTCGAGCAGAAGCTCGACGCGCTGTTCGCCGCGAAAAAGTAACGAACGGCCTCCCTGAATAACTACAAGATTGGAGAACGAACATGGCTGAAGCAAAAGTATTGAGTGGTGCCGGCCTGCGTGGTCAGGTAGCCGGGCAGACTGCATTGTCCACCGTGGGCCAGGCCGGTGCCGGCCTGACCTATCGCGGCTACGACGTGCGTGAACTGGCCGCCGATGCGCAGTTTGAAGAAGTTGCCTACCTGCTGCTGTACGGCGAACTGCCGACCCAGGCCGAACTGGCCGCCTACAGCAAAAAGCTGAGCACGCTGCGCGACCTGCCCCAGGCCCTGAAAGAAGTGCTGGAACGCATCCCCGCCGACGCCCACCCGATGGACGTGATGCGCACCGGTTGCTCGTTCCTGGGCAATATCGAACCCGAGAAAGACTTCAGTGTGCAGCGCGATGTCACCGACCGCCTGCTCGCCGCCTTCCCGGCGATCATGTGCTACTGGTACCGCTTCAGCCACGACGGCAAGCGCATCGACTGCGTGACCGACGAACCGAGCATCGGTGGCCACTTCCTGCACCTGCTGCACGGCAAGAAGCCGAGCGAGCTGCATGAAAAGGTCATGAACGTGTCGCTGATCCTTTACGCCGAGCACGAATTCAACGCCTCGACCTTCACCGCCCGCGTGTGTGCCTCGACCCTGTCCGACCTCTACTCCTGCGTCACCGCCGCCATCGGCTCCCTGCGTGGCCCGCTGCACGGCGGCGCCAACGAGGCGGCGATGGAAATGATCGAGCGCTTCTCCTCCGCCGAAGAGGCGGTGGAAGGCACCCTCGGCATGCTGGCGCGCAAAGACAAGATCATGGGCTTTGGCCATGCGATCTACAAAGACAACGACCCGCGCAATGAAGTGATCAAGGGCTGGGCGAAAAAGCTCGCCGATGAAGTGGGCGACACGGTGCTGTTCCCGGTCTCCGAAGCAATCGACAAGACCATGTGGGAGCAGAAGAAACTGTTCCCCAACGCCGACTTCTACCATGCCTCGGCGTACCACTTCATGGGCATCCCGACCAAGCTGTTCACGCCGATCTTCGTCTGTTCACGCCTCACCGGCTGGGCCGCGCATGTGTTCGAGCAGCGCGCCAACAACCGCATCATCCGTCCAAGCGCCGAGTACACCGGCGTAGAGCAGCGCAAGTTCGTGCCAATCGAACGTCGCTGAAGACCGGCGATTCCAGGGTTGGAATGAGCTCAAAAGTGGGAGGGGGCTTGCCCCCGATAGCAGTGTGTCATTCAACACATGTATCAACTGATACACCGCCATCGGGGGCAAGCCCCCTCCCACATTTTGATTCCATTCCAGCCTCGGATCGGCGCAGGTCTTCCTTTTTGCAACTACCGTGACCGAGTCCTGACGATGAACACTGAATTCCGCAAACCGCTCCCCGGCAGCCGCCTGGATTTCTTCGATGCCCGAGCGGCCGTCGAAGCCATCACCCCCGGCGCCTACGCCACCTTGCCCTACACCTCCCGCGTACTCGCCGAGAATTTGGTGCGCCGTTGCGACCCGGCCACCCTCGACGCGTCCCTGAGCCAGTTGATCGAACGCAAGCGCGACCTCGACTTTCCCTGGTTCCCGGCGCGCGTGGTGTGCCATGACATCCTCGGCCAGACCGCCCTCGTGGACCTCGCCGGCCTGCGCGATGCCATCGCCCTGCAAGGCGGCGACCCGGCGCAGGTCAACCCGGTGGTGCCGACCCAACTGATCGTCGACCACTCCCTGGCCGTCGAAGCCGGTGGTTTTGACCCCGATGCGTTCGAGAAAAACCGCGCCATCGAAGACCGTCGCAACGAAGACCGTTTCCACTTTATCGAGTGGACCAAAAAGGCCTTCAAGAACGTCGACGTGATCCCGCCGGGCAACGGCATCATGCACCAGATCAACCTGGAGAAAATGTCTCCGGTGATCCAGGTGCGCGACGGCGTGGCGTTCCCTGATACCTGCGTCGGCACCGACAGCCATACGCCCCACGTGGATGCGTTGGGTGTGATCGCCATTGGCGTTGGCGGCCTGGAAGCGGAGAGCGTGATGCTCGGCCGCGCCTCGTGGATGCGCCTGCCGGAAAGTGTCGGTGTCGAGCTGACGGGCAAGCTGCTGCCGGGCATCACCGCCACCGATATGGTGCTGGCGCTGACCGAATTCCTGCGCAAACAGAAAGTCGTCGGCGCCTGGCTGGAGTTTTTCGGCGAAGGTGCCTCAGCCCTGACCTTGGGCGACCGTGCGACCATCTCCAACATGGCCCCGGAATACGGCGCCACGGCGGCGATGTTCTATATCGACCAGCAAACCATCGCCTACCTGAAACTTACCGGCCGTGAAGACGAACAGGTTGCGCTCGTCGAGCAATACGCCCGCCACACGGGTTTGTGGGCTGACGACCTGAAAGGCGCGCAATACGAGCGCGGCCTGACCTTCGACCTGTCCAGCGTCGTGCGCAACATGGCCGGCCCGAGCAACCCTCACGCCCGTGTTGCCACCCGCGACCTGGCGGCCCAAGGCATCAGTGGGCAATGGGATGACGTGCCAGGGCAAATGCCCGATGGCGCGGTGATCATCGCCGCCATCACCAGTTGCACTAACACCAGCAACCCGCGCAACGTGATCGCCGCCGGCCTGTTGGCGCGCAATGCCAACAAACTGGGGCTCAAGCGCAAGCCGTGGGTCAAGTCCTCGTTGGCGCCCGGTTCGAAAACCGTGGCGATGTACCTGGAAGAGGCCGGCCTCGGGCATGAACTGGATCAGCTCGGTTTCGGCGTGGTGGCGTTTGCTTGCACCACCTGCAACGGCATGTCCGGCGCGCTCGACCCGGTGATCCAGCAAGAGATCATCGACCGCGACCTCTACGCCACCGCCGTGCTCTCGGGCAACCGTAACTTCGACGGGCGTATTCATCCCTACGCCAAGCAAGCGTTCCTTGCCTCGCCGCCGTTGGTGGTGGCCTACGCGATTGCCGGCACCATCCGTTTCGACATCGAGAAGGACGTGCTCGGCCTCGACGCCGACGGCAAGGAAATCCGCCTGCAGGACATCTGGCCGAGCGACGAAGAAATCGACGCCGTGGTCAAGGCTTCGGTCAAGCCGGAGCAGTTCCGCGCCGTGTATATCCCCATGTTCGCCATCCACGAAGACACCGGCCCCAAAGTCGCGCCGCTGTACGACTGGCGCCCGCAAAGCACTTACATCCGTCGCCCGCCGTACTGGGAAGGCGCGCTGGCCGGGGCGCGTCCGCTCAAGGGCATGCGCCCGCTGGCGGTGCTGCCGGACAACATCACCACCGACCACCTGTCGCCGTCCAACGCGATCATGCTCGACAGCGCCGCCGGCGAATACCTCGCGAAGATGGGCCTGCCGGAAGTCGACTTCAACTCCTACGCGACTCACAGGGGCGACCACTTGACCGCGCAACGCGCAACGTTCGCCAACCCGAAACTGTTCAACGAAATGGTCGTGGAAAACGGCAAGGTCAAGCAGGGTTCCCTGGCGCGCATCGAGCCTGAAGGCAAGGTTACGCGCATGTGGGAAGCCATCGAAACCTACATGGAACGCAAGCAACCGCTGATCATCATCGCCGGCGCCGACTACGGCCAGGGCTCGTCCCGCGACTGGGCGGCCAAGGGCGTGCGCCTGGCCGGTGTGGAGGCGATTGCCGCCGAAGGCTTTGAGCGCATCCACCGCACCAACCTGGTGGGCATGGGCGTGTTGCCCCTGGAGTTTTTGCCGGGCACCGACCGTCACACCTTGCACATCGACGGCAGCGAAACCTATGACGTGGTCGGCGAGCGCACCCCGCGTGCGCAACTGACCCTGGTGATCAACCGCAAGAATGGCGAACGTGTCGAAGTGCCGGTGACCTGCCGCCTGGACACCGCCGAAGAAGTGTCGATCTACGAGGCGGGCGGCGTGTTGCAACGTTTTGCCCAGGACTTCCTGGAATCGGCGGCGACGGCTTAAGAGGACGACCATGGCACACGCACCGCAAATCAAGATCCCCGCCACCTACATGCGTGGCGGCACCAGCAAGGGCGTATTTTTCAGCCTCCGGGACCTGCCCGCCTCGGCGCAGGTACCGGGCGCGGCACGCGATGCCTTGCTGCTGCGGGTGATCGGCAGCCCCGACCCCTACGACAAACAGATCGACGGCATGGGCGGCGCCACGTCGAGCACCAGTAAAAGCGTGATCCTGGCCAAAAGCACCCGCGCCGACCACGACGTGGACTACCTGTTTGGCCAGGTCTCCATCGACAAGCCCTTTGTCGACTGGAGCGGTAACTGCGGCAACCTGTCGGCGGCGGTGGGCTCGTTCGCCGTCAGCGCCGGGCTGGTCGATCCGGCCCGCGTCCCGCACAACGGCGTGGCCGTGGTGCGGGTGTGGCAGGCCAATATCGGCAAGACCATCATTGCCCACGTACCGATTACCGACGGCGCAGTGCAGGAAACCGGCGACTTCGACCTGGACGGCGTGACCTTCCCGGCCGCGGAAGTGCAGTTGGAATTCCTGGACCCGGCGGCAGAAGAAGAGGGCGGCGGTGGCTCGATGTTCCCCACCGGCAACCTGATAGACGACCTTGAAGTGCCCGGTGTCGGCACCTTCAAGGCCACGCTGATCAATGCCGGTATCCCGACGATCTTCATCAACGCCGAAGACCTCGGTTACACCGGCACCGAGCTGCAAGGCGCGATCAACGGCGACCCCAAGGCCCTGGCCATGTTCGAGACCGTGCGGGCGTATGGCGCACTGCGCATGGGCCTGATCAAACACCTGGACGAAGCCGCCCAGCGCCAGCACACGCCAAAGGTCGCGTTTGTGGCCAAACCTGCGGATTACGTGGCGTCCAGCGGCAAAGCGATCAAGGCTGGCGATGTGGACCTGCTGGTGCGCGCACTGTCCATGGGCAAGCTGCATCACGCGATGATGGGCACGGCGGCGGTGGCGATTGGCACCGCGGCGGCGATTTCCGGAACCCTGGTCAACCTCGCCGCAGGCGGCATTGAGCGTAATGCGGTGCGCTTCGGGCATCCGTCGGGCACGTTGCGCGTGGGTGCCGAAGCTACCCAAGTGAACGGCGAATGGGTGGTGAAGAAAGCCATCATGAGTCGCAGTGCGCGGGTGTTGATGGAAGGCTTCGTGCGCGTACCCGGCGACGCCTTCTAAAACCCTGCACACATCCAATATGGGAGGGGGCTTGAACTGGTCAAGTAATCTTGGACACTGATTACGGTTCACGCCGCCAACCTTTCCTTCATGACCGGCGACCGGTAGTCGTTATAGCTGTGAGGCCTGCTGATGTTGTAGCGAGAGACATAGCGCTGTACGTCTGCTCGGGCCTCATGTTCCAGTTTGTAGCCCGTTTCAGGCACCCACTCTGATTTCAAACTGCCAAAGAAACGCTCCATCGGGGCGTTATCCCAGCACTCGCCTTTACGGCTCATGCTTTGCC
>NZ_RWIO01000002.1:0-89103 GCF_009764655.1 Pseudomonas sp. PB105 | reverse complement strand
CTGGTGCGATACAACCGTGTCCACTCAAACGGCAGAATCCCGTCTAAAACACCGTCAGTCAGCGTAAGTAATTCTTCGCCGGTGACCATCGACACCGGGCAGCCGTTGGTCACGGTCTTATCCGAAGAAGCCGCCACATCCCTGTTCGGGTTTTTCCCCGAAACAGGCGCATCGTCCACAGACTCTTTTTGCTTCAACACCGCGTTCTGCCGCGCCCGCCAGCGCATCTGCATCGTGCCCTGCTTAAGCCCGCCCACCACCCCGCGAACCGCCACCGCCTTATAGCGATCCACGGCCTGCATAAACCGGGTCAGAATCTTCAACAGAGCCTCAACAAAACCCAGCGCCGCCTTCAGCATCTGCGCGCCGTACTTGACCAGCCGGACACTCAAATACGCCACACCCGCTGCGGGCAGGGCGATGGTCAGCACTGCGCCAATCACCAGGTCAATCAACAACGCCACTACAAAACCTGCGCCCACCTGTGCGATCTGGCCGGGCGGTAAGGCGTCCAGCCACAGTATCGCCGTGCGCACCAACAGAAACAGTGCCGCTTCGTCACTGGCGAGCAACATCGCCTGTTCCATGACCTTGGGGGCATCGGTAGCGATTTGCGCCAATTTGGCGGCTTCTGCTCCCAGCTGTTCAGCATATTTCAGCGGGTCCTCAAGAATCGCCTGAACCAGCTTGATGCTGTCCCACACGTCCATGATTGCGGCCCAACTGCCCGCCAACAGGCCATTGCCAATCGCACTGGCGGTGGACACCTCCCAATGGGGTTTAAAACCGGTCCATTGCGACCTAAGCCACTGCTCCAGGTCCGCGGTCAGCCCTGCGTAGGAGGCGAACAGCGCCTCCACCTGCTGCTCCGAAACACCGCCCTGCACCCGCACCTGATAGCGTCCACCGGCAGCGCAGTAGTGGGAACCTCTGCCGTGCTCATCCAACATGACCCGCGTGGAGCTACCGTCATCCAGCCCAACCACCTCGACCGGGATGCCACCAATCGGCACGTCATACACCGACTCGAACTTGCTCTCGATCTTCAGCTCGCCACCCAACTGGCAGATGGCAACGCTGCCCATGAAATCCGGGTCGGCCATACTCGCTGTGGCGTGCGAATTACCCATTCGCACCACCCGATCCATCCCCAGCAACGACGGCATATCCGCCGCATGGCTCACTGAGTCCAGTGCCCGCGAATACCAGGCCCCCATCTGCTGGCGATACACCGCCAGGCTCTGATGAAAGCCATCCAGCTCATGTTCGATAGCGGCAATATGGGCAGCGTGGGTCATCCGTGACGTCTCGGCAGAAGGCAAGGCGTCGGAGTCTGCCGCAGGAAAAAGCGGCTGGATGAACGGTTTGGAAAATCAGAATGGGCTGACAAATGCTGGAGAAAAACCGCGTAAACCCACCTCAAAGGGCTACACAAAAAAGCGAGCCGACTGATTGCAGCAAGGCCCGGATAAACCATCTCAAATAAAAACCGCTCTCATCCTTGCCCGATTTGCGGACATGGCCGTCATGGTTAATAGAACCTCCATGACCCAGGATTTCCCATGTCGCGCTTCGCTCGTCCCTTGCATCCACTGGCCCTGTCAGCGGCGGTGGCTTTTGCCGCCGTGCCGTTGCTGAATATCCAATCCGCCTATGCCCAAGCAAGCAGCAGCGCCGTGCGCAGCTTCCAGATCCGGGCCGGTGACTTGAGCCAGGCCCTCAATAGCCTGGCCGAGCAGGCGGGGTTGGTGCTGGCGTTTGATGCAAGCTTGACCCGAGGCAAGGTCAGCAATGGCTTGAGCGGGCAATACGACACCGATGTGGCACTGAGCCAGCTGCTGGCCGGCAGCGGCTTGCAAGCCCTGAAGATTTCCGCCGACCGTTACCGCTTGGAAGCCATCCCGGATAACGGCGGCGCCATGGAGTTGCAGGCCACCACGATCAGCGGCGCCTACCAGGCCGAAAGTCCCACCGGGCCGGTGTCCGGTTATGTGGCCACGCGCAGCCTGTCCGGGACCAAGACCGACACCGCGCTGATCGAAACGCCGCAGTCGATCTCCATCGTCACCAAGGACCAGATGCGTGCGCAGAACGCCGAGAGCCTTAACCAGATCCTGCGCTACAGCGCCGCCGTGGTCCCGGAAACCCGTGGCGCTACCGCCTCGCGTCTGGACCAGTTGACCATCCGGGGCTTCGCGCCGGCCACTTATCTTGATGGCCTGCGCATGCCGTCAAGCCGTGACGCCTTGCCGCAAAAAGACGCCTTCGACCTGGAGCGCGTTGAAGTGCTGCGCGGCCCGGCGTCGGTGCTGTACGGCCAGGGCACGCCGAGCGGGGTGATCAACATGGTCACCAAGCGCCCGCTGGACACGCCGTTTCATGAAGTGGGCGTGGAATACGGCACCTTCAACAAGAAGCGCACCACCTTCGATTTGAGCGGGCCGATTGACGATCAGGGCGTGTATTCCTACCGCGTCGCCGGACTATTCGACGACGCCGACGGCCAGGTCGAACACACCGAGACCCGTCGCCAGTCGCTGTCCAGCGCGTTCACCTGGCGCCCGGACGACGCCACGTCGCTGACCCTGCTTGGGCATTTCCAGAAGGACCCTAAAGGCGCGTCCTACGGCTCGGTGCCGGCCTGGGGCTCGGTGTTGCACAGCCCGACCGGGCGCAGCATCGATGTGGATTTCTATGATGGGGAAAAGAGTTTCGAGAAGAGCGACCGCGAGTACTATTCCATCGGCTACGCCTTCGAACATCACTTCGATGATGTGTGGACCGTGCGCCAGAACGCGCGTTACCTGCGCAGCGAAGGCCAGTACCGCAGCCTCTACAGCAACTACCTGATGACGGATTATCGGACCATCCGCCGTTCGACCATCGCCACCGATGTGGACATGGATGCGTATACCCTCGACAACCAGGTACAAGCCAGATTCGACACCGGCCCGTTGCAGCACACCTTGCTGATGGGGCTCGACTATCAGAACACCAGCACCGATACCCTGTCCGGTTCAGGCATCTACACTGCCGGGCCGACCCTGGATATTTTCAACCCGGTCTACGGCGCCGCCGTTGCGGTACCGGCGTACACCACCGACGGCACGTCGCGCAGCGAACAGACCGGCGTCTACCTGCAAGAACAGATGAAGTGGGACAAGTGGGTGTTGCTGCTGGGCGGTCGCTATGACTGGGCCAGTACTGACAGCACCACGAAGACCCTGCGCACGGGGACCAAGAGCCAGTCCTCGCTGGACAGCAAAGCCTTCACCGGGCGCGTCGGTCTGGTTTATCTGTTCGATAATGGCCTGGCGCCGTATGCCAGTTACTCGGAGTCTTTCAACCCCCAATCAGGCACTGGGTATGGTGGCTCGGTGTTCAAGCCGACCGAAGGCAAGCAGTATGAAATCGGCATCAAGTACCAGCCGCCGGGCAGCAATAGCTTTATCACCGCGGCAATCTTTGACCTGCGCCAGAGCAACGTCCTGACGACCGATCCGGACCCTACGCACCTGTGCGGCACCGGACGCTGCCAGAGCCAGGATGGCGAAGTGCAATCCCGTGGGTTTGAACTGGAAGGCAAGGCCAGCCTCAATGACAACCTGGACATCACTGCGGCCTACGCGTACCTGGACAATCGCATCAGCAAGTCCAACAACACCGTGCGTTATGCGCCCATCAGCGACATCGGCGTAGGCCCGGCGATCAATGCCGAGGGCACCACCACCTACGCGGTTCCGCGCCACACGGCCTCGGCGTGGGCGGATTACACCTTCCATGACGGCAACCTCAAGGGGTTTGGGGCAGGGGCGGGGGCGCGTTATGTCGGTTCCTCGTGGGGCGATACGGCTAACACTCTGAAAGTACCGGGCTACACCTTGTTCGATGCGGCGGTGCACTACGACATCAAGAACATCGTCAACCTCAAGGACAACCTGCGCCTGGCGCTGAACGCCACTAACCTGGCGAATAAAGAGTATGTCGCGTCGTGCTATTCGTACTCGTGGTGCTGGTATGGCTCGCAGCGTACGGTGCAGGCGAGTGCGACTTATCAGTGGTAAACGCCTGAACTTCCTGGGTGAGGGGCTTAATTGTGGCCATAAAGTTTTGTCGATAAGGCAATTTAATGGCCCCTTTGTAACAAAATCCTCGCCAGAATCGCTTTTATTTTCAGGCGGTTAGGTGGGGATGCAAATGCGCAATGTTGGAATCATGCTGATCGCCTGCTCCCTGGCCGGCGGCGCGGCTGCCGTGCAGGCTCGGGAACTGCGCGAGGGTGACAAGTACATGTGCAGTTGGGGCGCCGGCACCGCCGCCAGGGCCCAGGAACTCAAGCTTTCAGGGGTATCGCTGTACGCTGCGCGGCAGAAGATCCAGACGATCAAGTTCAACAAGTCGTGGATGCGCATGATGGCCATGGGCATCACCGAGCAGACCTACGACAGCCGTTCACGCCTCAAGCCCGAGGCGATCCGCCAAAGCTTCTATCAGGACTGTGTTCGCTACAAAGTCGCACGCAAGTGATCATCGCGATAGCGGCGAGCCGGCATCTTCCTGAAAGAACAACTTGGCCGTTTCAATAAACCGTCGATTGGCCTGGGACAGGTACTCACTGGCGCGCCAGCACAGGTTGAAGTGCATGAACTGGGCGGGCTCGAAAGACACGCCGGCGATTCCCGGTTCTTGCTCCTGGACCGAACGCAGCAGGGTGGAGACGCCCATTCCGCTGCGGGTAGCGGCAATCACCAGCGGCACGAAGTTACTCTCCAGGGCGATATTGAAACGCACGCGGGCATTGCTGCAAAAGGTGTCCAGCAGGTGGCGTTGCAGGAAGGTGTTGTCGAACACCAGCATTGCTTCGTCCTGCAACTGGGGCGCCGAAATCGACGCCGCTCGCGCCAGCCGGTGCTGCTCAGCCATGCACAACACCATTTCATCGCTGCCAAGCAACACCGACTCCCAGCCCGGATCGACGCGCCGCGACTCCAGCAGCGCGACATCAATGTCCCGTGTGGCCAGGCGCTCGCTGATGTCATCGGCGCTGCCTTCCACGACATGCATCGCGATGCCGGGGTAGCGGGCACGGAACTGCATCAGCAACTCGGGAATATGGCGGATGCCATACATGGGCGGCACGCCGACGCGGATCTCGCCGCTGTGCAATTGGGTCAAGTCTTGCAGTTCGCGCCGCGCGCCTTGCAACCCCTGCAGGCAGGCTTCAGCACGCGCCAGAAACAACTGGCCTTCTGCCGTGACACTGATCTGTCGCGTGGCCCGGTTGAACAGGGCCACCCCCAACTCATCCTCCAGCCGACCCACCGCCATGCTCAACGCCGGTTGCGCCACATGCAGGGCCTGAGCAGCTTTGGTGAAGCTGCCTTGACGGGCGATTTCGACGCAATATTCCAAGGCTTTCAAGTTCATAAAAGCTCGCATAACAAAGAGTGATGAGTTGCTTAACAAATGGATATTTTCTGTGATGAGGTCGAGTCTATAACCTGTCGGCACTCTTCTCCATGCCGGATTTATCATGTTCCTCACTCTTCGCCCGTATTGGCTTATCACCCTGATCATTGGCGCCTTGGGCGCCAGCCTCGCCAGTTGGGCGGGATGGCCGTTGCCATGGGTCATTGGCTCACTGCTTGCGGTGCTGATAACCCGTTGCACCGGCGGCCCGGTCCCTGAAATCCCCCACGGCCGCCAAGCCGGGCAATTGATCGTGGCGGTCGCCATCGGCTGCCATTTCACCTTGCCGGTGATGCAGCAAGTGGCGGCCCATCTTGGATTGATCGTCACGGCGGTGTTGCTGACCCTGGTGTTGGCACTGTGTTCGGTGTTGATCCTTAATCGCTGGGGTGTGCCGTTCGGCACGGCGTTCTTCGCACTGATGCCGGCCAATTCCAGCGAGATGGTCCACTTGGGCCGTCAACGCCAGGCGGACACCGGTTTTATCGCGGCTGCCCACAGTGTCCGCTTGTTGCTGATCCTGCTGGCCGTGCCAGCTATCGCGACCTTTGGAATATCCCCTGCGGTTGCACAGACTTCTTTGCCGGTGATCTGGCCTTGGCTGATTTTCATCCTGGCCATGGGCTGGTTGGCGGCGCTGGGTTTCAAACACTGCAACGTGCCTAACCCGTGGACATTCGGGCCGTTCGTGATCTGTGCGGTGGGGGTGGGCTGCAATAACTTGTCGATGAGCATGCCGGGATGGCTGAGCGGCGCGGGCCAGCTCTTGATTGGCTGCGCTCTGGGCGCTGCGTTTGACAGAGGTTTTTTCCGTCGTGCGCCGGGCTTTCTACTGAAGGTAGTGGTGTTGATGGCAGGTTCGGTGATTGCCACCGGGTTGGCCGCTTGGGGGCTGGGGACCTGGCTGGGCCTGTCGTGGCTGTCGCTGGCCCTGGGCATGATGCCGGGCAGCGCCCCGGAAATGAGCCTGACTGCCGAGGCGCTGGGGCTGGCGGTCACGTTGGTGACGGCGATGCAAGTGATCCGCATGCTATTGATCCAGGCCGCGTGCCTGCCGTTGTATCGTCTATTGAACCAAGTGCCTGATGAACGAACTTCAAAGCGTGCAGCGTTGTGGTAGTCAATAACCCCTTTTTATAAGTGGAAATATGCCCGGTAGTTGCACCAAAAAGTGGCACTGGAATTTCTCACCACCTTAAAAAACATGTGGTTATTGAAGGACTTACGCAACTTTTAATCCGACGAATGGATTGAAATAGTCTTGTTACACGTTTTTACAATCGTTACTATAGCCGGGCGTTCACCTCCCACGGTTTATGCATTTTTAAATCCCAAGTTTCCATCAGCTACTTGGGATTTTTTTTGCCTGGAATTTGACCGCCAGCGTCAAACTTCACCCTCTGCAAACTCCGCGCGCATCCGTCCATTGCGTTTGGCTTGATAAAGCAATTTGTCGACATCCTCGACAAAACCCAGCATCGGGCTGTCGGGTGTGACGATACGTGTACCGACGCCCAGGCTCAGGGTCAGCAGGTTCGACACTGCCGAAAAACCATGCTCGATCTGCTGCTGGCAGATCAGGTGCAGGCAACGCCGCGCCACCTGTTTGGCTGATGCCGCGTCGGTCTCCGGTAGCAGCCATACAAACTCTTCACCGCCTATACGCGCGATGAAATCCCTTGGTCGATTGGCCGCCTGGGACAGCGTGCGTGCGACCTGGCGCAGGCATTCATCACCCTTGATATGGCCGTAGTGATCGTTGTACTGCTTGAAGAAATCGATATCCAGGATGAGCAACGATAGCGGCAACTGGCTGCGCAGGGCGCTGGCCCATTCGCGCTCAAGCACGGTGTCGAACATGCGCCGGTTGGCGATGCCGGTGAGACCGTCCTGATAGGAATATTCCTCAAGTTGTTTTTGCAGGCGTATCAAGTGCTCTTCGGTTTTCTTGCGTTCGCTGATATCGAACATAAAGCCGATCAGGGCTTCGACCTCGCCATTCTTGCGCACCACGTGCACCACATCACGAATCCACACGTAGTCGCCGTTAACCGTGAGCGCTCGGTAATCCGCCTCGTGGTCCACGCCGGCGCGGGACTGCGACACACAGAAATTCACCACGTATTCCCGGTCATCCGGGTGCATGCGCTCGACCCAGTCGTCCACGCTGACCCAGCTTTGCGGGGTCCAGCCCAGCAATGTCTCGATCTGCGGGCCGATATAGCTGAAGGTCATGGTCTGCCAGTCGATGCGCCAGGGGATGGCTTTGGTCGACTCCAGCAGCGTTCGGTACACGTCACTGTCGGGCTGGCTCGGGGGATCGATGCTCATGGGCGTGCTCGGGGATGGTGGCGAATAGCCAAGAGCCTCTTTTGATTGGCACCTTGAGTCAAGCGTAAGCCGGGGCAGCAGACGAGAGGTCGTGACAGGCGCTTTTTGGCGCCAAGATGTCGGCCAACCACTGGGGGTTACAGGCGACGCAGAAAGGATTTGACGATGTGTCTGGTGGCATCGGTGGTGTCCAACTGGTCCAGTGCGCCATAGGCGTACCACTGGCAATCGGCGATCTCGTTGCACGGCCGCGCCTGCGCAATATTCACCACTGACGCTTCGAACACATGATGCAGCGTGTCGCGGGCCTTCAGTTCCTGCAGGTACAGCAGGCCATCCACGTTCAACCCGGTTTCTTCTTCCAACTCGCGTTCGGCGGCGCCCACCGGGCGTTCGTCACGCTCGACCTTGCCGCCGGGCAAGGCCCATTTTGATCTGGCCTTGCGCACGAAGAGGATATGCCCCTCGTGTTCGCAAATGACTGTTGCCCTGATTTTCATCGTCTGTGCCCCCGCCCCGGGATGATTGTCATAAAAGTGTAATGCAATTGTCATGCTAACTGTTTATGGCGTGTCGGCGCAGCTATGTGGATACTGCCCGACTGAACAAAACGCACGAGGGAAAGAGATGAGCACCGTACGTTGGGGCATGATCGGTTGTGGCAGTGTCACTGAATTGAAGAGTGGACCCGCTTTCTACAAAGCGCCAGGTTCGGCCCTGGTGGCCGTGATGGGGCGCCGCGAAGCCGCCGTGCGCGATTATGCGACACGCCATGGGATTGCCCGGTTTTATACCGACGCCCAGGCGCTGATCAACGACCCCGAAGTGGACGCGGTGTACATCGCCACTCCGCCCGACAGCCACCTCGAATACAGCCTGATGGTGGCTGCGGCCGGCAAGCACTGTTGCGTCGAAAAACCTATGGCACTGAATGCCGAGCAAAGTGCGTTGATGCAACGCACCTTCGAGCGCGCCGGGCTGCATCTGTTTGTCTCCTACTATCGCCGTTCGCTGCCGCGCTTTGTGCAAGTACGCGACTGGTTGCGCGCCGGTTGCATCGGCGAACTGCGCCAGCTCACCTGGACCCTGTGCAAACCTCCTGCTGCCGAGGACGCCAGCGCCGCTAATTGGCGTACCGACCCGCTGGTCGCTGGTGGCGGTTACTTTGCCGACCTGGCCAGCCATGGGTTTGACCTGTTCCAGTACCTGGCCGGCGATATCGTCGAGGTGTCGGGCTTTAGCGCACGTCAGGCCGGGCGCTATGTGGCCGAGGACGCGGTTACCGCCTGCTGGACCTTCAGCTCGGGCGCATTGGGCATGGGGTGCTGGAACTTTGTTGCCGACCGCCGGGAAGACAAAGTCGAGCTGATCGGCAGCAGGGGCCGCATCACGTTTGCGGTCTTCGAAGACCAACCGCTGCATCTCGAAGGTGAGATCAACCAAGTGCTGGACGTGCCGTGCCACACGCATATCCAGTGGCACCACGTGTTGGCCATGAACGCGCATATACGTGGTGAAGCCGAGCATCCGTCGCTGGCCATCGAGGCGTTGAAGACCGACCGGATCCTGGACAAGGTGCTACAACGCAACCCCCATCATCCCGGCTAGGCGCGATATACCTGCTTTTTCAAGGAAATAGACGGATGAAATACTGGATAACGTTGTGCCTCGTGTTCGCTACAGGTGCTATGGCGGCCCCACGGAGTCAGGGGACGCCTGGAGAGTTTGATTTTTATGTGTTGTCGCTGTCATGGTCGCCGACGTTTTGCCTGACGCACCCAGACAATGAGCAGTGTTCGGGCAAAGGCTACGGATTTGTGCTGCACGGCCTATGGCCGCAATACGCCAAGGGCGGGTGGCCGGCGTCCTGTAACCCGCAGTCGTCCTTGTCCCGCGAAGAGCTGGACAAGGGCGCCGCATTGTTCCCCACCCGTTCGCTGCTCAAGCACGAGTGGGCCAAGCACGGCACTTGCAGCGGGCTTGAACCGCTGGCCTACCTGGAGAAAACCGACGCGGCCCTGGGCGTTGTTGCCGTTCCAACGCAGCTGCAGCCGTTCAATACACCGCCATCGTTGCCTGCCTCTGAGATCGAGGCGTTGTTTCGCGAGAGCAACCCGCGCATGGGCAATCATGGGGTGGCCGTGATTTGCAAAGGCAAGGTGCTGTCGGAAGTGCGCGTGTGCCTGACCAAGGACCTGGCGTTCGCCGGCTGCCCGCGCAGTGTGAAAACCCAATGCCGCGAGGGCGATATCCGCATTCCTGCGCAGCGCTAGGGCAGCATTGCCAGTCGATAACGCTCGTCAAAGTCTTCGGCCAATTGTGCCAGTGTCACCTTGCCCAGACGCTTCAAGAGCAGCGCCTGGGCCTGTTCGAAAGCGTCGGTAAGGGCAGCATTCACTGCTTGTTCCACCAGGCACTCCGGGTGATCGGTCGAGAGGCCGATCGCGAAGATCGATGGCGTGCCCAGCGCGCTGTGAATATCCAGCAGGGTGATCTCACTCAGGGGTTTACCCAAGCTCCAGCCGCCCTGGTGGCCCTTTTCCGAGCGCACATAGCCTTTCTCCTTGAGCCGGCCAAGGGTGCGCCGCACCACCACCGGGTTGGTGCCGAGCATTTGCGCAATCGTCTGCGACGTGGCGCGTTCCTCGTGGCGCCCCATGTGGATCAACACGTGCAGCATGCGCGAAAGCCGGGTGTCATTTCTCATCGATAAACCTCAGGTTGAGCCGGCGCAAAGTATCGTTCGTAACCCGATAAGTTGCGAGACACTTGACGGCGTATTTTTACGTAACTTATGGTGTGTCGTGAAAGCGCGCGGATAACCGCGTGCGTATCACATGAGGTCACCTTCCATGATGCATGACGTCATTATCATAGGCGGCAGCTATTCCGGCCTGTCTGCGGGCCTGCAACTGGCGCGGGCGCGGCGCAAGGTGCTGGTGATTGATGCGGGGCAACGGCGTAACCGGTTTGCAGCCACCTCCCATGGCTTTCTTGGCCAGGACGGCCAACCGCCGCAGGTCATCGCCGCCGAAGGGCGCAGCCAGTTGATGGAGTACCCGACGGTCACATGGGTGCAGGACAGTGTGGTTCAGGCCAGCGGGCACTTGGACGGATTCAGCGTGCGCACCCCATGCAACGGAGCGTTCAAGGCCAGGCGCCTGATCCTGGCTACCGGCGTGGTCGATGAGTTGCCAGCGATCCCGGGCTTGAAAGAACGCTGGGGCAAACGGGTGTTCCATTGCCCGTACTGCCATGGCTACGAGCTTGAGCAGGGCCGCATCGGCGTCCTGGCGACTTCGCCCTTGGCGATGCACCACGCGCTGATGTTGCCCGATTGGGGCGCCACCACCTTGTTCACCAATGGCGTATTCACGCCGGATGCCGAGCAAAAGCTCCAGCTGGATCGGCGCGCAGTCCGTGTGGAAAGCACCGCCGTCAGCGCTATCAGCGGTGAACGTGCAGACCTGGAGTTGGTTGACGGTCGCGTCATTGCGTTGGATGGCGTGTTCACGATGTCTCGCACACAGATCAGTCCGCTGGTGGAACACCTGGGCTGTGAGTTGGCCGACGGCCCCACGGGCCCTTATGTGCACACCAACGAAACCCGCCAAACCTCGGTGCCCGGTGTGTTTGCCTGTGGTGACACGTCCCTTGCCGCCGGTTCGGTAGCGCTGGCGGTGGGCGAGGGCGTACGTGCTGGCGTGGGCGCGCATTTTTCCTTGATCATGTGAAGGCCAGGGAGCGTGAGCTGTTTGTGAAGCAGTCCCGTGCGTTGCCAGGGTGATTTTGTTCAATACCGTTTCGGCGCGGCCTTATACCGTGGAACCCTCTTTATGCATCACCATAAAAAGGGAACCGCAATGAGCTTGATTATTTCCATGGCTGCCTTCGCCCTGGCCACTTCCATCACACCGGGACCGGTCAATGTCGTGGCGCTGAGTTCTGGTGCGCGCTTTGGCTTTGTCGCCAGTCAGAAACACGTGTTTGGCGCTGCCGTCGGCTTCACTTTGCTGCTGGTGCTGATCGGTCTGGGCTTGCATGAAGTGCTGCTGCGCTGGCCGGTCCTGACCCAGTTGATCCAATGGGGCGGCGTGGCCTTTTTGCTGTACATGGCCTGGAAACTGGCCGTCGATGATGGTCGCCTGGACGCCGCTGGCACGGCCACTGCACCGTCGATGCTCTACGGCGCGATCATGCAGTGGCTCAACCCCAAGGCCTGGTTGGCCTGCGTGGCGGGGATGGGGCTGTTTGTGGCCGATGGCGACGCAGGGCAAGTGTGGCTGTTTGCGAGCCTCTACCTGGTGATCTGCTATCTGTCGGTGGCGTGCTGGGCTTACGCGGGCACCTTTCTGCGCCGCTACCTGAGCAACCCTCAGGGCGTGCGTGTGTTCAACCGCTCAATGGCCGCGTTGCTGGTGGCCAGTGTGGGTTATTTGCTGATGGCTTGAGCCGGTCGCGGTACTGCCCCGGCGTGGCGGCAAAATGCAGTTTGAAGGCACGCTGAAAATGCGCCTGGTCGGCAAAGCCTGCGGCAAGCGCTACATCAGCGATCAGACCGCCCTCACGCAGTTGGCTGCGGGCGAACTGGATACGCTGGTTGACCAAAAACGCATGGGGCGTCAGCCCGTAATACTGCTTGAATGCTCGGATCAGGTACGACGGCGACAACTCGGCCGCCAAGCAGATGTCTTCCAGTTTCAATGCCAGCGTGCAGTGCGCTCGGATGTACTCGGCAGCGCGCTCCAGCTTGTAGTTGACCTCGCGCAAAGGCGTATCGGACGGGTTCAGGCGTTGCTGTACATCGCTGAAGTAACTGACCAGCGCGCTTTGCTTGTGCAGGTGCTCGGCCTGTTCATCGACGACGATGCGGTACAGCTCCAGCAAACCCTCGTAGAGCACCGGATCACGGCTGTACGGCGTACTGAACGGGCGAAAACCCTGATCGGCGCTGAAGCCCAACTGGTGCTGCAGATCGGTCAGCCAAGGCGTGTCGATGTACAGCATCTGGTACGACCACGGCTCGTTTTCGATCGGATTGCAGGCGTGGACATCGCCAGGGTTCATCAGCACCAGCGTGCCGGCGCTGATTTCGAAAGTCTGCGCGCCGTAGTGGTAATAACTGCGGCCTGCCGTGACCGCACCGATGGAGAAATGTTCGTGGGCATGCCGCGTGTAAGTGACCTTGCGCCCGTCGGCGATGCTACGCGCTTCGAGAAACGCGAGTGCCGGATCACGCCAGAACAACGGAGCGGTAGAGGCGGGCATGGAGGCAACTCCCTGACGTGAACGAATGAGCAAGCCTGCAGCCTTATACAAACGCGGCGATTGTTCAAGCTTCAGCCGGACTTCAGCGCCATGCTGCGCAGGAAGTCAGCCCAGGGATCGTGCTCGCTCACGGCCGCTTCCAGCGTGATCGGCAGCCTGGCCTTTTCGCTCAAAGCCTGACTGTCTTCCAACTGATGGGCGAGGATCGCGTCTGCCACGGCGTGGGAGCGCGCTGAATCAAGGGTGCGCGGCACGCGGCGGCCCAGCATGTCCGGTGGCGCAATCTCATCCGGTTCGGGTAGCTCGTTACCCAGCGCCTGGATGACCACCTCGGTGTTCTCCGGCAGCAGGGCAGGTTCCACCGGCCAACTGCCCTTTGCATAGGCCGTCCAGTCAAAACGCATCCTCGGCTGCCGGGTGGCCGTATCGACGGCACGCCTGAGTTGCTCGTCGTCAATGTCGCGACGCGTCATTATCACTAGCTGACAGGGGAAGCACTCATAAAAATCCAGCTGGCTCAGATACGCGACACGCATTAGAACACCAAAGCGACCGACGCTGAGTGGCGTGCCTTGCGCGGTGGCTGGCCGAACCAGACGGAAGAACCGCACTCGGCCATTTTCCAGGGCCTCACGCTGAGGCAGCGTGAGTTGCGACAGCCAATAGCAAATGGACTCCCGGTAAGCGGCCTTGAGCTGCTGGAGTTTCTGGTCGAACGCCTGGGAAAATACGTTGAAAATGCGTCCCAGCAGATGAAAACGCCTGGTCATCTGCTGGTATTTGATCTCGGCTTGTGACGAGTGCCATTTGGTTTCGGTGACGTCGAGGCGGTCGGCCATGTGCAGGTCGATGAACGAGTATTTGGGGCCGTTATACACATTCTGGAAGCGACCGCTTTCGGAGAACGGGGAGTTTTCCGGCAGCCACATCAGAATCCGCGCGTCGAGCCAGGGATTGTCAGGGTAGACCCTGCGCAGATCATTGCGCGCAGTCTCGCGCAGGGTCACCACGGGTTCGGCGAATGCTTCGAGGGTGGAACGCAGGCGCGCGCATTGCGTGTTGAGGGCGTCTACTGCCGTATTCACCGCAAACGTGCCGTAGCGTGACTGGGGCTGCAGAATGCCATTGACCACTGCCCAGTCGATGATCGGCACGGCCGCGTGGGCGCTTGCGAGGAAGGTTTTCCTGGCACCCTCTGGTGGCAGATTGGCAAGAGACATGATCTGGGCGTAGGTCAGTTGGCGCGAGGCACCCGGCAGCAGCCGTTCGAGGTACATCACGTATTGGCGAAACAACACCCACGTATGGGAACTCAGGTGTGCGGCGGCGTCGTGAATCTCGCGCACCAGCAGATGTGGACCTTTCCCACTAAGAATCAAGTGCGCCGCCAGTGCAGCAACCGGCTTGTCCAAACTGGGCAGGACGCTTTCGAGGTAGTCCCGCACGAACGTGATGGGTTCCCCCCAAAAATAGTCATCCTGCCAGTCGAGGTAGACGAGGCGCGTGGGGTGCGCGTCGAAGTGTGGGTCGATGCTCAGGATCAAGGCTGCTGCTATCAGCGCTGTCCGGCTGCCACGCTCCGAGCTGTCGCGGGCATGGCTGTCGTGCCAGTGCAGGGTGTCCGACAATGTTTCGCCCAACGCCTGGGCCAGCGGCGAATCGAGCACGCGCACCAGCAGGTAATCGGCCTCTGCGCGCACCTCGGCCGTCGACTTGCCGGCCAGCCAGGGTTGGCACAGGCAGGTGAACAGTGCGTCGCTGCGGCCTGCGATGAAAGCGTCACTCAATTCCACGATCTGTTGGCGTTGCCGCGGCGTCAGGACCCCGGCCGATGGTTGCGTGCCGACGGGCGTCAGTGCGCGCCAGTAAGAGCCATGGCTGGCGGGCAAGGGCAGTGGAGTTTCCAGGCGCTGTACCAGCGTGCGTACCTGGGCCAGCGTTTCCGGCAAGCCAAACTGATAAAGCCGCAACCCTTGTGCAAGGCTCACCGCACCGTTGGTGCGCAACTGTCCACCGGTTTTGGCGGCCAGTTTCATCAACACCAGTTTCAGCGCAAACAGGTGGTCGTTGGCAGTGACGGCGCGCTCCAGGGATTTCCAGCTGCCATCCATGGCGTACGCACCGATCTCACCGGAAACCGACAGCAACACGTGGCTGGCCGGGTCAATCCCTTCGCGTGTGCGCAGGCTCACGAAGGCCGGGTCGTCGGTCAACTGGCGCAGGTGAACATAGGCCTTGTTGACGAACGGCTGCAGGCCGTCCGGGTCGACGGCGATGATGCGGTCAAGGCCTTCAGGTCCATGCAGCTTGCCGTCGGCGATCACCTCTGAGAGCACGGCGCAAAGCGTGTAGCGATCATTCAACTGACCGACCAGGCGCCGATAGCGCAACAACTGCTTGTACGAGTGCTTCGTGTGCTGGATCGACGGTGCAGCGGGGACTTCCCAATCGCGCAGGCGTTGAATCAGGGCACGGATCTCTGCCCGCCTCGATGGGCGCTCAAAGCCGTAAGCCTTCAACACGGCCGCGAGGCTCACGCTGTGGCCGGGATAAAGGTGTGTGCGCAGTTGCGTACCCAGCAAAGTCAGGCGCTCCCAGCGCGTATCAGGTGACTCGGGGGCCCAGGTGCTTTGCTCCTGCTCACTGCCGTGGGCCAGCATGCAGATGCGATTGCGCTGCGCGTCGAAATGCGCACGGGTTGGCGCATCGGCCGGACCGGCGAGATCGTTCTCGTTGATAACTGCCTGCAACAGCATGGCCGCTTCGCGCAGGCTTCTGGCCAATTTGGAGTCTGAGTTCAGTTGCAGGCTGGTGAGGTAGATATCCCGTGTAAACAGTAACCTTCCACCGCTGATCAGCGATTCCAGGGCCTCGGCCAACTGTTGGAAGTCGCGCTGTTGGTGAGTCAGTTCCGCCTCGATGGTCGACGTGCTGCGTCCGTTGTCGTCGAATACCGGGAACCCTCGCAGGGCTTGCAGCTCCTCGACCATGGTCCACGCGGTAAAGCGATTGGCTGGCAGCGGATAACCATGGAAGGCCAGAACCAGGTTCAGCGGCAACGTGAATGCATCGTTACCGGCGAGGGGGGCGAGGTAGTGAACGCCCAGGTCCGAGGGGTCGACCAGATGGCTGATGGCAATAATGGGGTTGGCCACTGACCACCACGCTGACGTATCGCCCAGGGTGTAGACCTTGGGCTGTCCGCGAGCGCTGACGCGGAGTGTGCTGGTACACACGCTCAGTGTCTTGAGGTCAACGTTCCGATCGGCGGCCCAGGCCTTGAAGTGGCTGGCATGGATCGCCTTGCTGAACAGCCCGGTCCACTGTCCCAACAATGAAGATGCGGCAACCCGCACAGGTTGCGCGGGCGTTGGCAACGGCGCCTCTGCCCCGTCGGAGAACAGGCCGATCAATTGCCTGATCAAGGCGTTGTCGCCCACGGCGTGCAACGCCTGGGGCTCACTCAAAGACGCGTGCATCGGGCCGGGGGGGATTGACTCTGCGGTATCGTGCGGCAACGTATCCCACATCAGGCCGAAGCTAGTGGAGTCTTCCATGAACGTATGTCCGAGTTAAGGGGAACCCGGATCATCGACGCCCATGGCGCTGGCGCAGTAGCAGGCGCTTCCTGGAATGCCGTGGCGTGTGTCGATCACGGCGGCAGGCCATTGGCCTGCGGTCAGAAGTCCCAGCGGGTGGCCAGCATGCATTCAGGCCGGTACGAGGAACGCAGCCTCAAGCAACTGCCGGGTATACGCATGCTGCGGGTCGGCAAAAATCGCCTGTGCATCGCCCTGTTCCACTACCTGCCCATGCTTGACTACCATCAACTGGTGACTCAACGCCTTAACCACCGCCAAGTCATGGCTGATAAACAGGTAAGTCAGGTTGTACTTGGCCTGCAGGCTGCGCAGCAGTTCGACCACCTGGCGTTGCACCGTGCGGTCCAGGGCCGAAGTGGGTTCGTCGAGTAAAATCAGGCGCGGCTTGAGCACCAGTGCACGGGCAATGGCGATGCGCTGACGTTGGCCGCCGGAGAACTCATGGGGGTAGCGATGCCGGGATTCCGGGTCCAGGCCCACTTCCTTGAGCGCGGCGATAATCGCTGCTTCCTGCTCGGCCGGTGTACCCATTTTGTGAATGCGCAAACCTTCGCCAACGATCTCACTGACGCACATGCGCGGGCTCAGGCTGCCGAACGGGTCCTGGAATACCACCTGCATTTCCCGGCGCAGCGGGCGTACCTGTTGCTGCGTCAGGCGGTCAAGCTGTTGGCCTTCGAAGCAGATGCCGCCCTTGCTGCCGATCAAGCGCAGGATCGCCAAACCGAGGGTGGATTTGCCCGAGCCGCTTTCGCCAACGATGCCCAGGGTTTGCCCTTGGGGCAGGCTGAAGTTGATGCCATCCACCGCTTTGACGTAATCGACGGTGTTGCGCAAAAAGCCTTTCTTGATCGGGAACCACACCTTGAGGTCATCGACCACCAGCAGCGGCGGCCCCACTACGTTATTGGCCGGACCTCCGCTGGGCTCGGCCGCCAGCAGTTCCTGGGTGTAGGGGTGTTGCGGCGACTGGAACAGCGTCTCGCACTCGGCCTGCTCGACGATGCAACCTTTCTGCATCACGCACACACGATGGGCAATGCGCCGCACCAGGTTCAGGTCGTGGCTGATCAGCAGCAAGGCCATGCCCAGGCGCGCCTGCAATTCCTTGAGCAGTTCGAGAATCTTCAACTGCACCGTCACGTCGAGCGCCGTGGTCGGCTCGTCGGCGATCAACAACTCCGGCTCGTTGGCTAATGCCATGGCAATCATCACCCGCTGGCGCTGGCCGCCGGACAATTCATGGGGCAGGGCCTTGAGGCGTTTGTGCGGTTCGGGAATGCCGACCAATTCCAGCAATTCCAGGGTGCGCTGGGTGGCAACCTTGCCGGTCAGCCCCTTATGCAGGCCGAGCACTTCGTTGATCTGTTTCTCGATATTGTGCAGCGGGTTCAACGAGGTCATCGGCTCCTGGAAGATCATCGCGATCCGGTTGCCGCGAATGTGCCGCAGGGTCTTTTCCTTGAGGGTCAGCAGGTCTTGCCCGGCGTACTCGATGGTGCCGCTCGGATGCCGCGCCAGCGGGTAGGGCAGCAGGCGCAGGATCGAATGGGCGGTCACCGATTTGCCGGAGCCGCTTTCGCCGACCAGTGCGATGGTTTCGCCACGCTTGATGTCGAAGCTGACGTTGTTGACCACGCGGTGGTGATGCTCGCCAGTGACGAACTCGACGCTGAGGTCGCGGATTTCGATCAGATTGTCCTGATTCATCTCATTTCCTCGGGTCGAAGGCATCGCGAGCGGACTCGCCGATAAACACCAGCAGGCTCAGCATGATCGCGAGCACGGCGAACGCACTCATGCCCAGCCACGGCGCTTGCAGGTTGGATTTGCCCTGGGCCACCAGTTCGCCCAGGGACGGCGAGCCGGCGGGTAAACCAAAGCCGAGGAAGTCCAGGGCGGTAAGGGTGCCGATGGCGCCGGTGAGGATGAACGGCATGAAGGTCATGGTCGAGACCATGGCGTTGGGCAGGATATGGCGGAACATGATCGCGCCGTTCTGCATGCCCAAGGCGCGGGCTGCACGCACGTATTCAAGGTTGCGCCCGCGCAGGAACTCGGCGCGTACCACGTCCACCAGGCTCATCCACGAAAACAGCAACATGATGCCCAGCAGCCACCAGAAGTTGGGCTGCACGAAACTCGCGAGGATGATCAACAGATACAACACCGGCAGCCCGGACCAGATTTCCAGGAAACGCTGCCCGGCCAGGTCGACCCAGCCGCCGTAGAATCCCTGCAAGGCCCCGGCGATCACGCCAATGATCGAGCTGAGGATGGTCAGGGTCAGGGCAAACAGCACCGACACCCGAAAACCGTAGATCACCCGCGCGAGTACATCGCGGCCCTGGTCATCGGTGCCCAGCAAGTTCACGGATGACGGCGGCGCCGGGGCTGGCACTTTGAGGTCGTAGTTGATGCTCTGGTAGCTGAACGGGATCGGCGCCCACAAGGTCCAGGCGTCCTTGGCCTTGAGCAGCTCCTGGATATACGGGCTCTTGTAGTTGGCTTCCAGCGGGAACTCGCCGCCGAAGGTGGTCTCCGGGTAGCGCTTGAGCGCCGGGAAATACCAGTCGCCGTCGTAGTGCACAGCCAGCGGTTTGTCGTTGGCGATCAGCTCCGCGCCCAGGCTCAGCCCGAACAGGATCAGGAACAGCCACAGCGACCACCAGCCACGTTTGTTGGCTTTGAAACGCTCGAACCGGCGACGATTGAGGGGGGACAGATTCATCTCAATGCTCCCGGCTGGCGAAGTCGATACGCGGATCGACCAGGGTGTAGGTGAGGTCACCGATCAGTTTCACGATCAGCCCCAGCAGGGTGAAGATAAACAGCGTGCCGAACACCACCGGGTAGTCACGGTTGATCGCCGCTTCAAAGCTCATCAGGCCCAGGCCGTCGAGGGAGAAGATCACTTCCACCAGCAATGAGCCAGTGAAGAAGATGCCGATAAACGCCGAGGGGAAACCGGCGATCACCAGTAGCATCGCGTTACGGAACACATGGCCGTAAAGCACGCGGTGGTTGGTCAGGCCCTTGGCCTTGGCGGTGACCACGTACTGCTTGTTGATCTCGTCGAGAAAGCTGTTTTTGGTGAGCAGCGTCATCGTCGCGAAGTTGCCGATGACCAGCGCGGTGATCGGCAACGCCAAGTGCCAGAAGTAGTCGAGGATCTTGCCGCCCCAGCTCAGCTCTTCAAAGTTGTTGGAGGTGAGCCCGCGCAACGGGAACCAGTCCAAGTAACTGCCGCCGGCGAATACCACGATCAACAGGATCGCGAACAGGAACGCCGGGATCGCATAGCCGACGATGATCGCCGAACTGGTCCACACGTCGAAATGGCTGCCATGGCGCGTAGCCTTGGCGATCCCCAGGGGGATCGACACCAGGTACATGATCAGCGTGCTCCATAACCCGAGGGAGATGGACACCGGCATCTTTTCCTTGATCAGGTCGATGACCTTGGCGTCACGGAAGAAGCTGTCGCCAAAATCCAGCTGGGCGTAGTTCTTGACCATGATCCACAAGCGTTCCGGCGCCGACTTGTCGAAGCCGTACATCTTTTCGATTTCCTTGATCAGCGCCGGGTCCAGGCCCTGGGCGCCGCGATAGCTGCTGGAGCCGGCCACCGAGACTTCGGCGCCGCCGCCGGCAATGCGGCTGGTGGCGCCTTCAAAGCCCTCAAGCTTGGCGATCATCTGTTCCACCGGGCCGCCGGGGGCGGCCTGGATGATGATGAAGTTGATCAGCAGGATCCCGAACAATGTGGGGATGATGAGTAACAGGCGGCGAACGATATAGGCCAGCATTCAATCGCCTCCGCTCGCCGGATCGGCGTTCGTGTCTGTGTTCAGGGGGACGGCAGGTTTGACATTGGGTTTGCTCCACCAGGTGGCGGTGCCCACGTCGTAGCGCGGCGGTACCTTGGGGTGGCCCAGGTGATCCCAATACGCCACGCGGAACGTCTTGATGTGCCAGTTGGGAATCACGTAGTAGCCAAACTGCAACACGCGATCCAGGGCTTTGGCATGGGCCACCAGGCTTTTGCGCGAATCGGAGTCGATCAGTTCCTCTACCAATTGGTCAACCGCCGGGTCCTTGAGGCCCATGTAGTTGCGGCTGCCGGGTTTATCGGCGCTGGAGGATTTCCAGAATTCGCGCTGTTCGTTACCGGGCGAGGTGGACTGCGGGAAGCTGCCCACCAGCATGTCGAAGTCCCGCGAGCGGATACGATTGACGAACTGCGAGACGTCGACGCGGCGGATCACCAGGTCGATCCCCAGGTCGGCCAGGTTACGCTTGAAGGGCAGCAGGATGCGTTCAAATTCAGTCTGGGCCAGCAGGAATTCGATCTTCACCGGTTTACCGGTGGGGTCGACCATCTTGTCATCGACGATACGCCAGCCGGCTTCCTGCAGCAGTTGGTAGGCTTCGCGTTGCTGGGTGCGGATCATGCCGCTGCCGTCGGTCTTGGCCGGTTCGAAAGCCTGGGTGAAGACTTCGGGTGGGATCTTGTCGCGCAGCGGTTCGAGGATTTTCAGCTCATCAGGGCCGGGCAGGCCAGTGGCCGCCATCTCCGAGTTTTCGAAGTAGCTGCGGGTACGGGTGTAGGCGCCGTTGAACAGCTGCTTGTTGCTCCATTCGAAATCCAGCAACAGGCTGATGGCCTTGCGCACGCGCACGTCTTCGAACATGGGTTTGCGCATGTTGAACACAAAACCCTGCATCCCGGTGGGGTTGCCGTTGGGAATCTCTTCCTTGATCAAGCGGCCTTCGGTCACGGCCGGGATGTTGTAGGCGTTGGCCCAGTTCTTGGCGCTGAATTCCAGCCAATAGTCGAACTGCCCAGCCTTCAACGCTTCCAGGGAGACGGTGCTGTCGCGATAGTAGTCGGTGATGCGGTTATCGAAATTGTAGAAACCCTTGGTGACCGGCAGGTCCTTGGCCCAGTAGTCCTTGACCCGCTCGTAGCGGATCATGCGCCCGGCCTTGACCTCGGCGACCTTGTACGGCCCGCTGCCCAACGGCACTTCAAGGTTGCCCTTGGCGAAGTCGCGGGTCGCCCACCAATGCTTGGGCAATACCGGCAGTTGCCCGAGGATCAGCGGTAATTCGCGGTTGTTGGTGCGCTTGAACTTGAACAGCACTTTCAGCGGATCTTCGGCAATGACTTCGTCGACGTCGGCGTAATAGGTGCGGTAGATCGGCGAGCCTTCCTTGATCAGTTCCTGGAAGGTAAACACCACGTCTTCGGCGCGGATCGGGTGGCCATCATGGAAGCGCGCTTCGGGGCGCAGGTAGAAACGCACCCAACTGTTGTCCGGGGCTTTTTCGATCTTGCCGGCGACCAGGCCGTATTCGGTGATGGGTTCATCCAGGCTTTGCATGGCCAGGGTGTCGTAGATCAGGCCGAGGTTGTCCGCCGGCACGCCTTTGGCAATGTAGGGGTTGAGGCTGTCGAAGCCGCCCATGGCCGACTCGCGGAACGTGCCGCCCTTGGGGGCATCCGGGTTCACATAGTCGAAGTGCTTGAAGCCGGCCGGGTATTTCGGCGGCTCGTTGTACAGCGTCAGCGCATGCTGCGGCGCCGCGTGGGCCGCGCAGCTCAGCAACAAGCCGGCAAACAGTGAAGAACGCAAAGACATCATTGGGCTTTCTCCGACGCTTTGAGCCACCACGCGCTCAGGCCCAGGCTGTAGGGCGGCGTGGCGACAAAGGCGAACCGGTTGCGGTACGCCAGGCGATGATAGTTGAGGTACCAGTTTGGAATGCTGTAGTGCTGCCACAGCAGCACCCGGTCGAGGGCGCGGCCGGCTGCCAGTTGTTCTTCGCGAGTCTGGGCGGCCAGCAGTTGTTCCAGCAGGTGATCGACGATCGGGTTGGCGATGCCTGCATAGTTCTTGCTGCCCTTGATCGCGGCCTGGCTGGAGTGGAAGTACTGCCACTGCTCAAGGCCGGGGCTCAGGGTCTGGTTGAGGGTGATCAGGATCATGTCGAAGTCGAATTGATCCAGGCGCTGCTTGTACTGCGCGCGGTCGACGGTGCGCAGGCGCGCGTCGATGCCGATGCTGATCAGGTTCTCCACATAGGGTTGCAGGATGCGCTCCAGGTTCGGATTGACCAGCAGCATCTCAAAGCGCAGCGGCTGCCCATCTTTGTTGAGCAAGCGCTGGCCCGAGAGTTTCCAGCCAGCCTCGCCCAGCAGTGCCAGGGCGCGGCGCATGTTCTCGCGGGGGATGCCGCGCCCGTCGGTCTGCGGCAGGCTGAAGGCTTGGGTAAACAGGTTCGCCGGCAATTGCTCGCGGTACGGCGAGAGCATCAGCCATTCGTGGCCCACGGGTACGCCGCTCGCGGCGAACTCGCTGTTGGGGTAGTAGCTCAAGGTGCGTTTGTAGGCGTTGCTGAACAGGGTGCGGTTGGTCCACTCGAAGTCGAACATCAGCCCCAGGGCTTCACGCACCTTGGCCTGGCTGAAGGTCGGCCGGCGGGTGTTCATGAACAGGCCCTGGCTTTGGGTGGGGATCTGGTGGGCGATCTGCGCCTTGATCACCTCACCCCGGTTCACCGCCGGGAAGTTGTAGCCATTGGCCCAGTTCTTGGCCTGATGCTCAATATAGATGTCGAATTCGCCGGCCTTGAAGGCCTCGAAGGCCACGTCGCTGTCGCGGTAGAACTCCACTTCGACCTTGTCGTAATTGTAGAAACCCCGGTTGACCGGCAGGTCCTTGCCCCAGTAATCCTTGACCCGCTCAAACACCAGCTGGCGTCCCGGGGTGACCTTGCTGATACGGTACGGTCCGCTGCCCAGCGGCGGTTCGAAGGTGGTGGCCTTGAAGTCGCGGTTTTTCCAATAGTGCTGGGGCAATACCGGCAGCTCGCCCAGGCGCAGAATCAGCAGCGGGTTGCCGGCGCGCTTGAACACAAACCGGATGCGGTGAGGATTGAGGATGTCCACCCGCGCCACTTCCTGCAGGTTGGTGCGGTATTGCGGATGGCCCTCGGTCAGCAGGGTGCGATAGGAAAAGGCCACGTCATCGGCGGTGATCGGCTTGCCATCATGAAAGCGCGCTTCCGGGCGCAAATTGAACACCACCCAGCTGCGGTCCTCGCTGTACTCGACCGATTGGGCAATCAATCCGTAGCTAGAGGTGGGCTCATCACCGGACGGCGCGTACTGGCCGGTGCCGACCATCAACGGCTCATTGAGCTCGTTGACGCCGTATTGCAGGAAATTGGGGGTGGAAACCGGGCTGGAGCCCTTGAAGGTATAGGGGTTGAGCGTATCGAAGGTGCCAAATGCCATGACCCGCAAAGTCCCGCCTTTCGGCGCTGCAGGGTTGACCCAGTCGAAGTGGGTGAATTTGGCCGGGTACTTGAGCCTGCCGAACTGCGTATAACCGTGGCTCTCGGTAATCGTCGCGTTCGCACCAAAGCTCAAGGCCAGACTTATTAGTAGAAGGAGGGGACGCTTCAAGTCAGAGATCCGATCCAGGCGGCTTGGGCTTTATGGTCGGTACAGTAACAGCTTGTTCCGGTTGGAAAAAGCCAGTCCCAGACACTGGAGAACCAATGTGGGAGGGGGCTTGCCCCCGATAGCAGGCTGTCAGCTACCAGATTCACTGGTTGACACACCGCTATCGGGGGCAAGCCCCCTCCCACAATTAGATCCGTAGTGTTCCCGAGTTATCAGCGCGGCCCGGAAACCACCAGCATCTGCCCAGGCTTCAATGCCTGGCCAGTACGCGGGTTCCAACGCTTGAGATGTTGCATCTCGACGTTGAATCGCTTGGCGACGATGTACAGCGAGTCGCCTTTCTTGACCTTGTACTGCACCGGCTTCTTGCTGCTGGCCACCGCGCGGCGGGTGTCCTGCATCACCAACGTCTGACCGACCTTCAGTGCCTGGCCATTAAGCTGGTTCCAGCGCTGCAGGTCATGCACATCGACCTTGTTGGCCTTGGCGATCAGCGTGAGGTTGTCGCCGCTGCGCACCTTGTAGCTGCGGCTGCGGCCGGCCACGCGTGCGGTCTCGACTTCGTCGAACACCTGTTTTTTCGGGCGCATCGCCAGCAATTCTTCCGGCTTCATCGTCGAAAGGGTGCTGGTCAGCAACTGCGCCTTGGAGCTCGGTACCAACAGATGTTGCGGGCCGTCCAGGGTGGTGCGTTGTTTCAGGGCCGGGTTGAGCTGGAACAGTTCGTCTTCGTCGATTTCAGCCAGCGCGGCGACCCGTGACAGGTCCATGCTTTGCTTGACTTCAACCACTTCGAAGTACGGCGTGTTGGCAATCGGGTTCAGGTTGACGCCGTAGGCCTCGGGGGCCAGCACCACTTGGGAGAGCGCCAGGAACTTGGGTACGTAGTCCTTGGTTTCCTGGGGCAGGGGCAGGTTCCAGTAGTCGGTCGGCAGGCCGAGCTTTTCGTTGCGCTCGATGGCGCGGCTCACGGTGCCTTCGCCGGCATTGTAGGCGGCCAGCGCCAACAGCCAGTCGCCGTTGAACATGTCATGCAGGCGTGTCAGGTAGTCGAGGGCGGCGGTGGTGGAGGCGGTGATGTCGCGTCGGCCGTCGTAGGCGCGGGTCTGGCGCAGGTTGAAGTAGCGCCCGGTGGAGGGGATGAACTGCCACAGGCCCACCGCATCGCTGCGTGAATAGGCCATCGGGTTGTAGGCACTTTCGATCACCGGCAGTAGCGCCAGCTCCAGGGGCATGTTGCGTTCTTCAAGGCGTTCGACGATGTAATGAATGTAGAGACTGCCGCGTTCGCCGGCGTTCTCCAGGAAGGACGGGTTGCTCGCGAACCACAGGCGCTGTTGCTCGATGCGCGGGTTGACGCCAACGTTGTCCTGCAATTGAAAGCCCCGGCGCATGCGTTCCCAGACGTCCTGGGGTACTTCGGGGCTGGGCTTCTCTGTGAGCCAGATAGGTTTTTGCTTGATCTTGGCAGCAAGATTGGGTTTGGGTTGCACGGTGGTTTGTGCAGCGTAATTTGTCGATTGGCAGCCCGCCAGAGTTGCGGAGACAGCCACCGCCACAGCTTGAGCCAGGCGGGTCAATGCGTCTGAATGGTTGGATTTACGAATAGATGACGACATTGGCTGGAAGTAAGTTCCGGGCAAAAATGTCGGGCGATTCTAGAAAGCGCTTTGGTTCCGGTCAACCATTCAGAAATTACGTATCAGATTGCATCGTCTTAGAACTTATCTTTCCACGCCCTCAAGCTAGCAAAAACCTCGGCCCCAGAGCGGTTGTCGCGGCCGTTCCGTTCGTCCGCTTTTTGTTTAACGGATGTTTCAGAGGTGCGCAGAAAAGGGTTGGTGCGTTTTTCCAGGGCCAGGTTGGAGGGCAGTGTTATCTCGCCACGGGCCCGCAGTTGGCGGACGCTTTCCACCCGTTCGGCGATATCGGCGTTGTCTGGTTCCACCGCTTGGGCAAACTTGAGGTTACTTTGTGTGTATTCGTGGGTGCAGTACACCAAGGTGTCGGCGGGCAGGGCAGCCAAACGCTCCAGCGAAGTGTGCATCTGTTCAGGCGTGCCCTCGAACAGGCGCCCGCAACCGGCGGCGAACAGGGTGTCGCCACAGAACAGCACGCCCGGGTGATAAAAAGCGATATGGCCTAGGGTGTGGCCGGACACGGCATAAATGTCGAAGTCCCAGCCGAGCACCGTGATGCGGTCGTTATCATTTAACGCCACGTTCCGCGCCGGGATCTTCTCGTTGGCCGGGCCGTAGACCGTCGCGTCGGTGGCGCGCTTGAGTTGTTCGACGCCACCCACGTGGTCATGGTGATGGTGGGTGATCAGGATATCGCTCAAGGTCCACTCGGGATTTTGCGTGAGCCAGGCCAGTACCGGCGCGGCATCGCCGGGGTCGACCACCGCGCAGCGCTTTTTAGGCGGGTCCTGTAACAACCAGATGTAGTTATCGGTGAAGGCGGGCAGGGCACTGATCTGTATCATTCTTCGATTCGCCAAGCTGAACACATTGGTGCATCTTAGAACGTCTAGGCGAGTTGGAGAATGCAATGACTGATAAAGCGTTCGCCCAGGCCGATCCTGAGTGGCTGGCCCTGATCGGCGCGGCCCGTGAATGGCTGTCCGGGCCCATCGGGCAATTTCTGCTGGATGAAGAACGGCGCATGCTCGAAGACGAGCTGGGCCGCTTCTTTGGTGGCTATCTGGTGCATTACGGTCCCTCCGCACAGACGCCGCCGTCTGCGCCGCAGGTGCAACGCAATGTGCGCCTGGGCGCACCGTTGCCGGGCGTCGAGATCGTTTGCGAGGAACAGGCCTGGCCGTTGAGCGAGCACGCCGCCGATGTGGTGGTGTTGCAGCATGGCCTGGATTTCTGCCTGTCGCCCCATGGTTTGCTGCGCGAGGCGGCGAGCAGCGTGCGCCCTGGTGGCCATTTGCTGATTGTCGGCATCAACCCTTGGAGCAGTTGGGGGCTGCGCCATGTGTTCGCCCATGATGGCCTGCGCCAGGCGCGCTGCATCGCGCCGTCGCGGGTGGCGGACTGGCTGAACCTGCTGGGCTTCGCGCTGGAGAAACGCCGCTTCGGGTGCTATCGTCCGCCGCTTGCCTCGACCAAGTGGCAGGCGCGCCTCAGCGGCTGGGAACGCCGGGCGGGTATCTGGCAACTGTCGGGCGGCGGCTTCTATCTATTAGTGGCGCGCAAGATTGTGGTCGGGCTACGGCCGGTGCGCCAGGTAGCGCGCCAGCCCATCGGCAAACTGGTGCCGATGCCGATGGCCAAGGTCAACCGCAAGCAAAGTGAAACGTAAAACCCCTTTTTGATTTAAGACCGAGTAACTGATGACTGACAGCGTAGAACTCTTCACCGATGGCGCCTGCAAGGGCAACCCAGGCCCTGGCGGCTGGGGCGCCTTGCTGGTGTGCAAGGGCGTCGAGAAGGAACTGTGGGGCGGCGAAGCCAACACCACCAACAACCGCATGGAACTGATGGGCGCGATTCGCGGCCTGGAAGAACTCAAGCGTCGCTGCAACGTGCTGCTGGTCACCGACTCGCAGTACGTGATGAAGGGCATCAACGAATGGATGGTCAATTGGAAGAAGCGCGGCTGGAAGACCGCCGCCAAGGAACCGGTAAAAAATGCCGACCTGTGGCAATTGCTCGACGAGCAATGCAATCGCCATGACATCACTTGGAAGTGGGTTCGCGGGCACATCGGCCACCCCGGTAACGAGCGGGCAGACCAGCTCGCCAACCGTGGTGTAGACGAGGTGCGAGGCTACAAGCAGAGCTGACGTGCTAACATCGCGCCCTTTGACGCACACCACAGTGCACACCACCGTTGAGAGCTGAACCCTGATGGCCATCCGATCTGTTGTACTCGATACCGAAACCACCGGCATGCCGGTGACTGACGGCCACCGGATCATTGAAATCGGCTGTGTCGAACTCATGGGTCGGCGTCTCACCGGGCGTCACTTCCACGTCTACCTGCAACCGGACCGCGACAGTGACGAAGGCGCCATCGGCGTCCACGGTATCACCGACGAGTTCCTCAAGGGCAAGCCACGCTTCGCTGAAGTGGCCGATGAGTTCTTCGAATTCATCAAGGGCGCCCAGCTGATCATCCATAACGCGGCGTTCGACGTCGGTTTCATCAATAACGAATTTGCCCTGATGGGGCAGACTGATCGTGCAGACATTTCCCAGCACTGCTCGATCCTCGATACCTTGATGATGGCCCGTGAACGTCACCCCGGCCAGCGCAACAGCCTCGATGCGTTGTGCAAGCGGTATGGTGTCGACAACTCCGGCCGCGAACTCCACGGCGCTCTGCTCGACTCCGAGATTCTCGCCGACGTCTACCTGACCATGACCGGCGGGCAGACCAGCCTTTCGTTGGCGGGTAATGCGTCCGATGGCAGTGGCTCGGCAGAAGGCTCGGGCAACCGTCCTTCGGAAATCCGCCGCCTGCCGGCAGATCGCAAGCCGACCACGATTCTTCGCGCCAGCGAACAGGACATGGTCGAGCATGCGCAACGCCTGGAAGCAATTGCCAAGTCGGCTGGTGCTCCTGCGTTGTGGACTCAGCTGACACAACAATAGCCATCAAAATGTCGGAGGGGGCTTGCCCCCCTACAGTTGATCTCCATAGCTTTCAAAATCTTCATTCGCGTCATCGCAGCCTAGCTTCTACCCTGAGTGCATAGCCCTCAGGACTCTACGCCCTCATGTACAAAGACCTGAAGTTCCCTGTTCTTATCGTGCACCGCGACATCAAGGCCGACACCGTTGCTGGCGACCGGGTCCGCGGCATTGCCCGGGAGCTGGAACAGGAGGGCTTCAGTGTTTTTTCCGCCGTGGACTACGCCGAAGGTCGGCTGGTGGCGTCTACCCATCACGGCCTGGCCTGCATGTTGATCGCCGCCGAGGGCGCTGGCGAAAATACCCACCTGCTGCAAAACATGGTCGAGCTGATTCGCCTGGCGCGGGTGCGGGCACCCAACCTGCCGATCTTTGCCCTGGGCGAGCAAGTCACCCTGGAAAACGCCCCGGCCGATGCCATGAGCGAACTCAACCAGCTGCGCGGCATCCTTTATCTGTTCGAAGACACCGTGCCATTCCTGGCCCGGCAAGTGGCCCGCGCCGCACGCACTTATCTAGATGGCCTGCTGCCGCCATTCTTCAAGGCCTTGGTACAACACACCGCCGACTCCAATTATTCCTGGCACACCCCCGGTCATGGCGGCGGCGTGGCGTATCGCAAAAGTCCGGTGGGGCAGGCGTTTCATCAGTTTTTCGGGGAAAATACCCTGCGTTCGGATTTGTCGGTTTCAGTGCCCGAACTGGGCTCGCTGCTGGACCACACCGGCCCGCTGGCCGAAGCCGAGGCTCGTGCTGCGCGCAACTTCGGCGCCGACCACACCTTCTTTGTGATCAATGGCACATCCACCGCCAACAAGATCGTTTGGCATTCCATGGTCGGCCGCGATGACCTGGTGCTGGTGGACCGCAACTGCCACAAATCCGTCCTGCACTCGATCATCATGACCGGCGCGATCCCGCTGTACCTGTGCCCGGAACGCAATGAACTGGGGATCATCGGTCCCATTCCCCTGAGCGAATTCAGCCCCGAGTCGATCCGCGCCAAGATCGACGCCAGCCCCCTGACCCGTGGGCGGCCCGCGAAAGTGAAGATGGCCGTGGTCACCAACTCCACCTATGACGGCCTGTGCTACAACGCCGAGCTGATCAAGCAGCAACTGGGCAACAGTGTCGAGGTGCTGCACTTTGACGAAGCCTGGTATGCCTACGCAGCGTTCCATGAGTTTTTCGCCGGGCGCTATGGCATGGGCACCTCGCGTACCCCGGACAGCCCGCTGGTGTTCACCACCCATTCCACCCACAAATTGCTGGCGGCCTTCAGCCAGGCCTCGATGATCCATGTCCAGGATGGCGGTGCGCGGCAGCTGGACCGCGACCGTTTCAACGAAGCGTTCATGATGCACATCTCCACCTCGCCGCAATACAGCATCATCGCCTCGCTGGACGTGGCGTCGGCGATGATGGAAGGTCCGGCCGGGCGTTCGTTGCTCCAGGAAATGTTCGATGAGGCCCTGAGTTTTCGCCGCGCCCTGGCTAATCTGCGCCAGCATATCGCCGCCGAGGACTGGTGGTTCTCCATCTGGCAACCGCCGTCGGTGGCCGGCATCGACCGCGTCGCCACGGCGGATTGGCTGTTGCAGCCGCAGGATGAGTGGCATGGCTTTGGTGATGTGGCCGAAGACTATGTGTTGCTGGACCCGATCAAAGTCACGCTGGTGATGCCCGGCCTCAATGCAGGCGGTGCCTTGAGCGATTGTGGGATTCCCGCGGCGGTGGTCAGTAAATTCCTCTGGGAGCGCGGGCTGGTGGTAGAAAAGACCGGGCTGTATTCCTTTCTGGTGCTGTTTTCCATGGGCATCACCAAAGGCAAATGGAGCACGTTGCTCACCGAGTTGCTGGAGTTCAAGCGCAGTTATGACGCGAATACCAGCCTGGCCAGTTGTTTGCCGTCAGTATTTGCCCAGGGCCCGGCGCGTTATCAGGGCCTGGGTTTGCGCGACCTGTGCGACCAACTGCACAGTTGCTACCGCAGCAACGCTACCGCCAAACACCTCAAGCGCATGTACACCGTATTACCGGACGTCGCGATGAAACCGGCGGACGCCTACGACCAATTGGTAAGAGGAGAAGTGGAGGCCGTGTCGATTGATGCCTTGCCAGGACGCGTCGCAGCCGTGATGCTGGTGCCGTATCCGCCGGGCATTCCGTTGATCATGCCCGGCGAGCGCTTTACCGAGTCAACCCGCTCGATCATCGACTACCTGGCATTTGCCCGGACGTTCGATAGCAGTTTCCCCGGTTTTGTTGCCGATGTTCACGGGTTACAACACGAAGATGACGGCAGTGGTCGTTGTTACACCGTAGATTGCATCAAGGGTTAAGGATGTTTATGCAAGCCGTAATGAACCCGAAGTATCCAGGGCTCAGTGTGCGAGTCGCCGACGAAGGCTTCGATGCCTACGTGTGGGGCAATGACTTCAGTTTCGAGGTCAGCGCCTATAGCGTGCCGGAGATGGGCAAGCGCGTCGATCAATGGCCGCTGGAGCGCATCCTGCCGTACCGCAAATGTTATGGGATTGACCCTGAGGAGTTCGCCAGTTTCCGTGATGCGCCAGACAGCGCGATTTTCATGGCCTACCTGGACGATCGAGCGGTGGGGCATATCGTGGTCAGTACCAACTGGAATGGTTTTGCCCATGTGGATGAACTGGCGGTGGTCCTGCCGGCACGGCGGCACGGCGTGGCCAAGGCGTTGCTGGATGTGGCGCAGTTCTGGAGCCGCAAGAAAAACCTGCCGGGCATGATGCTCGAAACCCAAAACAACAACCTCGGCGCCTGCCGTCTTTATGAGCGCTGCGGTTATGTGATGGGGGGGATCGACCACCTGCGTTATCGCGGCATCGACCCGCAAACGCGCGAAGTGGCGATTTTCTGGTATCGGTTGTTCAAGTCCGAAGTCGACAAGACTTAACCCAACAGCAGGCTTTCAGCCTTCTGCGTGACAATCTCCAGCAATGCATTCAAGGCTGCAGAAGCCATCCCATCCTTGAGGGTCAGCGCGTACAGATGGATCGTGATCGGCGGCGACACCGGGCATGCATCCAGCCCGGCCTCCCGTGCGCCGAACGCGGTGAACGGGTCGACAATCGCCAGGCCTTCTCCCGCTTCCACCATGCTGCGCATCATCTGGTAGGTCTGCACGCGGGTTTGCACCACCGGCAGTGGCCGAAGGGCTTGCAGCTTGGCGTCCAGCAGGCGGCTGAGTGGGTCTTGCCCCTCCAGCCCGATCATCGACTGCCCGGCCAGGTCCTGCAGCGCAATGTACTTTTGCTTGGGCTTGAGCCAACCGTGGGGTGCGAGTAGCTGCAGTTTGCCCTGGGCGAGCACGGTGCTGAGGATTTGCGGGTGTTCCGGGTCATGCAGGCTCAGGCCGACGTCGGCCTCGTGCAGCAACAGGCTCCTGACGATTTCTCGTGTGGGCTGGCTCGACAGGTTGCAGGGGGTGTCCTGGAACCGTCGGCGCAGCACCGCGATGCTGTGCGGCAACAGTTGATTGGCCAGGGGTGGGGTGCAGAGCGCTCGCAGGGGTGGGGCGTGATGGTGTTTCAGGCGGCTGGCCAGCCGTTGCACCGGCTCCAACGCTTCGTACACATGGGCGATTTCTGCCTGCAACGCCAGGGTTTCCCGCGTTGCCTGCAAGCGCCCGCGCACGCTGGCGAACAGCATAAAACCCAGTTGCTGCTCGGCTTCCTTGAGCGACGCCTCCACATCGCCCACGGGGAGCTGCAACCATTCGGCGGCCGTGCCGAGGTGTCCGGTCTGCAGAATGGCCTGAATCACTTCGAGATGACGTAAACGCATGGCCGGAGTCTATGTGCAGTGCAGTGGGGTTTCAATGGTACAAGTGGTCGTGCGTAAAAAAGACGGTGCAGGTCGCCTGTGCCACTGGCGTTCAATCACGACCTCACTAGAATGGCTTGTCTGATCATCAACGACCAAAGCCGGATACCGGCACTTACAACAAAAACAGGTCTGGTCTCAAATGCCTATTCCCTCGACGTTCTTCGGGGTAACGGCCAAGCAACTCCTGGTCCTGGTGACCGTAGGGTGCGCGGCGGCTTATCTCTTCAGCAATCACGACGACACACCGCAGAGCCTCGCGCTCGAAGCGTTTATCCGTGCCCAGGAACAGGTGGGCGAGCAGGTGGGGGCGGTGTTGGGGGTTACTCTGGTCAGGCAGGTGGAGGCATATCCCGCCTACAACACGTCAGGCTACACGCGCACCGTGTACGCCGTTGAAGGGGAGCGGGGGCACTTGCTGGTGACGCTCAAGCAGAGCGAGCAGGGTCTTGAAGTCACGGAGATCCGCAGCCCTTGATCACCCCGGCCCAGTCGATGCCATCAATGGCCAGGACTGAGCAGGTCATCAAGGCGAGATCTTATGACGCGAGGGTGGTTTGCGATTCGCGGACAATAATGATGCCCGACTGGATCAGTTTGAACTCATCGCCTTCCAGTTTTTCTACACGGTCGCCAATGGCCAGCTTGTAGGTCGTGGTGGGCGTCGAGCCAGCCAAGTCGGCTTGCGCCGGGTTGGATTCCTGGAACTCATGCACGGAATACACGCGGCCTTCCGCGTCTCTGGCATGGAACTGTCCGACAAGTACTGCTGCCATCTGTTTAGAACCTCTGGAGATAAACACTCGATTTACGGTTCTGTAGACCGCCATAAAGAGAGGTAGTTTGCCTACACAAAAAAAATACTATTCATTGAGGTTTTCAGACACTTCCTACGCAGCAGCGTGCGACGCAAACGCCTGGAGGAATCTCAAAACCTTCTGGTGAACCCGTCGTGAAGTCTCTATAACTACAAGCTCCATTAGTCAGACATCGGGAAAACCTCCATGAGCAAGGTCTACACGATTGCCGTCCTGGTTGGCAGCTTGAGAAAACAGTCGATCAACCGCAAGGTCGCGTTGGCATTGGCCGAACTGGCTCCGGCCAATCTGAAGTTGAGCATTGTCGAAATCGGCGATCTGCCGCTCTACAACGAAGACATCGACGCTGATTCACCGCCGGCAGCCTACAGTACTTTCCGCAAACAGGTGAGTTCATCCGACGCGGTGCTGTTCGTGACACCGGAATACAACCGCTCGGTGCCGGCCCCATTAAAGAATGCGATTGACGTGGGTTCCCGCCCTTATGGAAAAAGCGCCTGGAGCGGCAAACCGGGAGCGATCATCAGCGTGTCGCCGGGCGCCATTGGCGGCTTTGGCGCCAACCACCATCTGCGCCAGTCCCTGGTGTTCCTGGATGTGTGGTGCATGCAGCAGCCGGAAGCCTACCTGGGTGGGGCGGGCAGTGTGTTTGATGAGTCGGGCAAGGTGTCAGAAAAGACCAAGCCGTTTTTGCAGACCTTCATTGATGCCTACGCACAATGGGTAGAAAAACAGACCGCATAGGTATCTACGCAAGTTCCACAGGATAATGCGAAGCGGCTGCCAAGTATCCCCGTCACCCGTAGCAGCTGCCGAGCGCAAGCGAGGCTGCGTTGGGCGCCCCGCAGATCGCGGGGTGTCAATACGTCCGCCACGCAGCCTCGCCAGGCAAGCCCCTCTTCACCTGTTCAGATCAGCGCAGCCAGTTGGTCCGCGCTAATTCGATCACCTCATCGCCACGCCCACTCATCACCGCCTTGAGCATATACAGGCTGAACCCCTTGGCCTGTTCCAGCTTGATGCTCGGCGGCATCACCAGTTCCTGAGTGGCGGTTACCACATCCACCAGCACCGGGCCATCGTGGGCCAGGGCGCGGCGCAGGGCGGGTTCCAGATCTGCGGATTGCTCCACGCGAATGCCGAGGATTCCCATGGCGTTGGACATCGCCGCGAAATCCGGATTCTTCAGCTCAGTGCCCGTGTCCAGATAACCCGCGGCCTTCATCTCCATGGCGACAAATCCCAGTGACGAGTTATCAAATACGATGACTTTGACCGGCAACTTCAGCTGCGCCAGCGAGATGAAATCCCCCATCAGCATGGCGAAACCGCCGTCGCCGGACATGGAAATCACTTGCCGACCCGCAAATGCGGCCTGCGCGCCAATCGCCTGGGGCATCGCGTTGGCCATGGAGCCATGGTTGAACGAGCCGATCAGGCGGCGCTTGCCGTTCATCTTCAGGTAGCGCGCCGCCCAGACCGTGGGCGAGCCGACATCGGCGGTAAAGATCGCGTCATCGTCGGCCAACTCACTGAGCAGTCGCGCAACGTATTGCGGGTGGATCGGTCGATTGGCCTTGGACGGTTGCGCAAGGTCGTCCAGCCCCTGACGGGCTTTTACGTAATGCTTCAACGAGGTTTCAAGGAAGCTGCGATCCGTCTTGCGGGTCAAGCGCGGCAGCAGGGCATCGATGGTTTCGCTGACATCCGCGGCGATACCCAGGTCCAAGGTGGCGCGACGGCCCAGTGCCTGCGGATTGCGGTCGACCTGGATGATTTTTGCGTCGGTGGGGTAGAACTGGCGATACGGGAAGTCGGTGCCGAGCATGATCAGCGTGTCGCAGTCGAGCATGGCGTGGTAACCGGAGCTGAAACCGATCAGGCCGGTCATGCCCACATCAAAGGGGTTATCCCATTCCACATGTTCCTTGCCGCGCAAGGCGTGCACCACCGGCGCGCCCAACATGTCCGCCAGGGCCACCACCTGCGCATGGGCGCCGGCACAGCCGCTGCCACACAGCAGCGTGACTTTTTCACTGCGCGAGAGGATCTCGCTCAATTGCAGCAGATCGGCCTCTGCCGGCAAGGTGCGTGGCGCGTGCAGGGCCGGCCACGGCTTGAGGGTGTCTTCGACTTCCAGCAGCGACACATCCCCCGGAATCACCACCACCGCCACGCCGCGATTGAGGATCGCCGAGCGCATGGCGCGGTGCAGCACCTGGGGCATCTGCGCGGGGTTGGTGACCAGCTCGATGAAATGGCTGCACTCCTTGAACAGTTCCTGGGGATGGGTCTCCTGGAAGTAGTTCAGGCCGATTTCCGAGGATGGAATCTGTGCGGCAATCGCCAGCACCGGCACATGGTTGCGATGGCAGTCGAACAGACCATTGATCAAGTGCAGATTTCCCGGCCCGCAACTGCCGGCGCACACCGACAACTCGCCGGTGGCGGCGGCCTCTGCACCGGCGGCAAAGGCCGCGACTTCTTCGTGGCGCACGTGCATCCACTCGATACTGTCCATGGTGCGCAGCGCATCGGTGAGACCGTTGAGGCTGTCGCCGGTCAGGCCCCAGATGCGCTTGATGCCCGCCTGTTCAAGGGTGGTCGCCAGTTGCTGGGCCAGGTTGATTTTCGCCATGAAGCACTCCAATCGTCAGTGAGGTTAAAAGCTGCTGATCAATAGGGGACAGTTCGATCACGACGAATGCTCCTTCTTTAATGTGAAGATTGCGTCATGGCAGCGCGGTATTGCCGTGTGCGGCGGGCGATAAACCATTGGTCACACGCCAGTGCCAACCAGGGCATCACCTTGGGGTTGGGCCGCCGACCACGGCTGAGGCGGCGCATCTGGTTGCGCACCACGGCGAGCGTGGCGAGCGAGGCCAGGGGTTTGCGCTTCCAGTCGATCGGCTTGAGTTGCGGGTTGAGGTCGCGACCTTCGCGCCAGTGTTTGATCAGTTGCGGTTCCAGCGTCAGGGCGGTGGCGATACCGGCCATGGCAATGCCGCTGTCCAGCACTTGCTGCACGATAGGCAGGCGGCGAATGCCCCCGGTGACCATCACGGGCATGCTGGCGACGCTGGCCATTTGGGCGGCAAATTCAAGGAAGTACGCTTCACGGGCGAGCGTGCGACCGTCCCGTGCTTCGCCTTGCATGGCGGGCGCTTCATAGCTGCCGCCGGACAGTTCCAGCAGGTCGATGGGTAATGGGTTGAGCATTTCCACCACTGCCCGCGCATCGGTTTCGTCAAAGCCGCCACGCTGGAAATCCGCCGAATTGAGTTTGACCGCCACGCAAAACGACGGGCTGACGCTGGCGCGCACGGCGTGAATCACTTCCAGCAGCAGGCGTGCACGGTTGTCCAGCGAGCCGCCCCAGCGGTCAGTGCGGTGGTTGCTCAAGGGCGAGAGAAACTGACTCAGCAAATAGCCGTGGGCGCCGTGGATCTGCACGCCGGTAAAGCCGGCTTTCTCGGCCAGGCGTGCGCTGGTGGCGAAGCGCTGGATCACGTCCTGGATTTCGTCTTCGCTCATGGCTTTGGGCTTGGCGAACATCTTGGAAAAACTGCCCAGGTCGAGGGCAATGGCGGACGGCGCCAACGCTTGCTGGCCGAGATTGGCCATGGTCTGGCGCCCTGGATGGCTGAGCTGCACCCAGAAGTGCACGCCCTTGTTGCGCGCCACATCGGCCCATTCGCGAAAGCTGTCCAGGTGTTGCTCGTTTTCCAGGGCCACGCCGCCGGGGCCGGTCATGGCGTGGCGGTCGATCATCACATTGCCGGTCAACAGCAGGCCGGGTTCGCCGTCTGCCCAGGCCTTGTACAACTGCTTCAATTCGCGGGACGGCGCCTGGTGGATATCGGCCATGTTTTCTTCCATCGCCGCCTTGGCGATGCGGTTGGCGATGACTTGGCCGTTGGGCAGTTGCAAGGCTTCAAAAGGTGACATGCGTTGACTCCTGAGTAGGGGAGGCCTCAGGCTAAGCTTAAAGTTAACTTTAATGTCAAGCAGGCGTTGTGATGAATATTGGTGAGCTGGCAAAACAGAGCGGCCTGGCGGCTTCGCGCATCCGCTTTTACGAGAGTGAAGGCTTGATCAGTCAGGTGGGACGCCAAGCCAATGGCTATCGGCGCTATTCAGAAGACGCGTTGCAAACCTTGCAGTTGATCCAGAGCGCGCAACAGGCCGGGTTTACCTTGCAGGAACTCAAGGCGTTGATGCCCGCGCCGGGGGAGCACAAGCGCGACGAACTCATCGTGGCCTTGGAGAGCAAGGTGGCGCAGATCGAAGTGATGCAGGCGCAACTGGTCCACAGCAAAGCCCAGTTGCTGGGAGTGATTGAGGCCGTACGTGCGCAGCCGGAAGGCGTCCCATGCTCCATGGGGCAGAAACAGGTGCTGGCGTCGATCAAACTCCAGCCATGAAAAAGCCCTGGCATGCCAGGGCTTTTTCATGTCCGCAAACTTACCGGCGACGAAACAGCGGCAGCGGCTCATCCGTTGCAGCCTGGTACGTCACCGAGAAGTCCTTGAGGCTTTCCAGCGCTTCGTACGGGTCTTTGTCTGCGCGCAGGGCGAAGGCATCGAACCCGCAGCGGCGCAGGTAGAACAACTGGTCGCGCAGCACGTCGCCAATCGCCCGCAGCTCGCCCTTGTAACCGTAGCGGTCACGCAGCAGGCGGGCGTTGGAGTAGTTGCGACCGTCGGTGAAGGCCGGGAAATTCAGCGCGATGACCTGGAAGTGTTCCACGTCGGCGCCGATCTCTTCGGCTTCTTCATCGGCGTCCAGCCACACACCCAGGCCGCCGTCGCGGGCCTTGAGGGCGTGGCCGTGTTCGCGCCACAGCGCCAACGGCACGATCAGGTCGTCGCAGTTGGAGATGCCGTCGAAGCTTGCGTCCTTGGGCAGCAGGTGCCAGGTTTCGTCGAGGACTTCGTTGTTCTTAATGATTCGCTGCATAGACGCGCTCCTTGAACAGGTCAATGCCGATGCGCTGGTAGGTGTCGATGAAACGCTCATCTTCGGTGCGCTGTTCGATGTACACATCGATCAGTTTGCCGATCACCTCGGGCATGGCTTCCTGGGCGAAGGACGGGCCGAGGATCTTGCCCAGGCTCGCATCGCGGCTGGCGCTGCCACCCAGGGACACTTGGTAGAATTCTTCGCCTTTCTTGTCCACGCCCAGGATGCCGATGTGGCCGACGTGGTGGTGACCACAGGCGTTCATGCAACCGGAAATGTTCAGGTCCAGCTCGCCGATGTCGAACAGGTAGTCCAGGTCGTCGAAACGGCGCTGGATCGATTCGGCAATCGGGATCGACTTGGCGTTGGCCAGGGAGCAGAAGTCGCCACCCGGGCAGCAGATGATGTCGGTCAAAAGGCCGATGTTCGGCGTGGCGAAACCGCCTTCGCGCAGCTCGCCCCACAGGGTGAACAGTTGGCTCTGCTCAACGTCCGCAAGGATAATGTTCTGCTCGTGAGATGTACGCAGTTGGCCGAAGCTGTAGCGGTCAGCCAGGTCGGCGACGGCGTCAAGCTGCTTGTCGGTGATGTCGCCCGGTGCAACACCGGTCGGTTTCAGCGACAGGGTCACCGCCACATAGCCCGGCTTTTTGTGCGCCAGGGTGTTGCGGCCACGCCAGCGGGCAAAGCCTGGATGCTGGCGTTCCAGCTCGGCGATTTCGGCGTCCTGGTTGGCCAGGGCCTTGTATTCGGGATCGACGAAATGCTTGGCAACGCGATGCACTTCGGCTTCGGTCAGGGTGGTCTGGCCGCCGCGCAGGTGTTCCATCTCGGCGTCGACTTTCTGGGCGAACACCTCGGGGGTCAGCGCCTTGACCAGGATCTTGATCCGGGCCTTGTACTTGTTGTCACGACGGCCGTAGCGGTTGTAGACCCGCAGGATGGCGTCGAGGTAGCTCAACAGATCCTGCCACGGCAGGAACTCGTTGATGAATGCGCCCACCACCGGCGTACGGCCCAGGCCGCCACCGACCAGCACACGGAAGCCCAACTCGCCAGCGGCGTTGTACACCGGCTCCAGGCCGATGTCGTGGACTTCGATGGCTGCGCGGTCCGAGGTCGAGCCGTTGACGGCGATCTTGAACTTGCGCGGCAGGTAGGCGAATTCCGGGTGGAAGGTGGTCCATTGACGGATGATTTCACACCATGGGCGAGGGTCGATCAGTTCGTCGGCAGCAACGCCGGCGAATTGGTCGGTGGTCACGTTGCGCAGGCAGTTACCGCTGGTCTGAATGGCGTGCATCTGCACGGTGGCCAGTTCAGCCAGGATGTCCGGCACATCTTCCAGGGCCGGCCAGTTGAACTGCACGTTCTGGCGGGTACTGATGTGGGCATAGCCTTTGTCGAAGTCGCGGGCAATCCTGGCCATCATGCGCATCTGGCGCGAAGTCAGTTGGCCGTAGGGCACGGCCACCCGCAGCATCGGCGCAAAGCGCTGAACATAAAGGCCATTTTGCAGGCGCAGAGGGCGGAACTCTTCTTCGCTCAGTTCACCTGCTAAGTAGCGTCGGGTCTGATCACGGAACTGCTTGACGCGGTCCTCGATGATGCGCTGATCGTATTCGTCGTATACGTACATATAGGTCCTGTTCTCGGCAAATCTGCGCGCACGGCCGCGCACTCCCAACGGAGCCGGCGCACGATACCAGTTTGCGTTTATGCGCAAAAGTGATGTTTGGGTATATGGAAATAACCAAAATGACTAATGAGAACGGTTATCGGGATATCCACATTTGTCATGCGGGCAATCGTCGACTTTACTGTGAGCGAGTCTTAGTGCAATCACCTATAAAACCGACAAGAGGCGATGCGATGAGCAATCCGACAAAAGCCCGTAAACCCGACAGTACCGTGGATGCCTGGGCCATTCTGTTCTTGATCATTCTGGTGGTGGGAACCGCCGTTTTCTGGGTCAGCCACCAATAAAGGACGTTGATTGAGCCTCGATTGGTTTAGGCATTGCCACTATCATGGCGGCCTAATTTCGAGGCTCAAGCGTCCATGTTGAAGGTGTTGATTACGTGTGTCTGGTTGCTGGGATCGACGTACGGGGCGATGGCCCATGCCACGTCGGTGGTGTTTCTCAATCCGGGCATGTCGACCGAAACCTTCTGGGTCAGCTACACGCAATTCATGCAGGCCGCCGCCAAGGACCTCGGCCTGGATTTGCGTGTGCGTTATGGCGAGCGCGATGTTGCCAACACGCTGCTTCAGGCGCGTGAGGTGCTGCAAGGCAGCCAGCGTCCGGATTACCTGGTGCTGGTCAATGAGCAGTACGTCGCCCCGCAGATCCTGCGCATGGCCGAGGGCAGTGGCGTCAAGTTGCTGATGGTGAACAGCGCACTGACCGTCGATCAAGAGCAACTGTTGGGCACCCGCAGTGGTATCCGTTTGATCGGCAGCCTGGTCGCTGACGATGAAGAGGCGGGCTACCTGATGCTGCGTGACCTGTTGCGCCAGCACGGGCCGGTTGCGCCGGGCCAATCCCTCGACCTGTTGGCCTTTTCCGGCGCCAAGACCACCCCGGGAGCGCAGTTGCGCGAGCGGGGCCTGCGTCGAGCACTGGCCGAGCATCCCGAGGCGCGCCTGCGCCAGTTGGTCTACGGCGAGTGGAACCGCGAGCGCGCCTTCGAGCAAGCGACGCAACTGTTCAAGCGCTACCCGCAGACGGCGCTGGTGTGGTCGGCCAACGATCAGATGGCCCTGGGCGCCATGCAGGCGTTGCAGGCCAGTGGGCGGTTACCGGGTAAGGACGTGCTGTTCAGCGCGGTCAACAGTTCACCCGAGATCCTGCAGGCGCGCCTGGACGGTCGCTTGTCGAGCCTGGTCGCCGGGCATTTCACCGTAGGCGGGTGGGCCATGGTGCTGATCAATGATGATGCCAAGGGCGTGGATATCAGCGCCCACGGTGGGCGCGACCGCCAGTTGGCGTTGTTCCAATTGATCGACATTCCCCAGGCGCGGCGCTTGTTGGGGCACACGGCACCGGTGAATTTTCGTGCGCTGTCCGCCCAGGGCAAGTCAGCATCCTACCGTTACCCGTTCAGCCTGCAGTTGCTGCTGCGCTAGGCAGCGGCCAGGTGCAGCACGAGCTTGACGATGCCAAACAAGGTCAGCGCAAACACGGCTGTGAACACAATCCCCAGGACCACGAAGTGGCTGGGTTTGCCGTGGGTGAAGTCGCGCGCGCGGTTCTTGCCGCTTTGCACGCCAATGGCCGCAGCCATGACGCTCTGCAGCATCTGCCATAAGGTCGGCGGTTTATTGTCCGGGGTGTCCATGAAGCCTCCGCAGGTCGGGTGGTATCGGCGCGGTGCCACCCACAGGATAGTTCAGGAAACGTCATAGCTAAGTACTTCGGATGCGCCCGCGCGCGGTGATCAACTGGTCTCTTCATTATCAGGAGAGTCAGTATGTCGGTAGTTCCCCAGACAAACGTGCCTGCACGGGCGGCAGGCGCATCCGCGAGCATTCATGCCAAGTCATTGATAGCGGCTGTCCCACCGTGGCTGATCGATGCCACACCTCAGCGTCGTGAGGCACTCAGTAAAGCCGATACAACGCTGGCGCAGGCGTATTGGCGCGCAGCCCCACAGCGGCGTCAGCGAGTGCACGATTGCGTACTTGAGAGCTTCACCGAACAAACGGTGCTGGATAAGACGATGTCAGCCTTGCAGGACATCGAGACGTTCGGCCGACCGTTACTGGTAAAGGCACTCAAGGATCAGTACGGCGTTGAGCTTGCCGGCGGGCTGTCCACCTGGATAAGTCTCAGAAAGTCGCTGCAAGTGAGCTATCTGAATATAGAAGCGCGCACCTATGATTATTTGAAGCTTGAGCTGTTTCAGGCCGCGCTCCACAACTTCGAGGCGAGCGAGTGTGAAGAGGGTTTTTTTCATTCGTCCTCCGGCTTCAGATGGCAAACAGGATCGCTTTCTGAGCCGTTGTTACCGGTGCGCCTGGGGGGGCTGAAAGTCCATCAATTTCTGACACTGTGCCGGCAGTTGAATATTGGCGGGCAGTATCAGGCCTATCTCAAGCGGTTTTTTCACCCCACCGAGGCTTCTGTCGAGGCCACCCTGAGGTTGCAATTCGCCCTCAGCCAAAAGGCCGCAATGCGGGCCGCCGCCGAATTGGCTTTGTTGCAGCAGGATATCGACGACGATGTCTACGCCATGCTGCTTCGCGTCATTGAAGGCGAGCGCTCACCCCGTATCGGGGCGCAAACCGTGCTGGTTCGCGACGTTGGCCTGATGAATCTGCGAATTACCGGCTGCGTGATGTTTCAGGTCATGGCGGGTGAGAAGGTTGATTACCCCATTCTTTACGTACCCCATGACCCGTATCACCCGCTGAAGCGCTATCGCGATTACGACCACATGCTTGCGACGTTGAATGACCGGTTTATCACGCCAGGCGCCCCCACGCAGCGGGTGACAGGCCCCACGGCTTACCAGCGTTTTTTCAGTCAGTTCGTAAGCCATGCCGATTGGCCGCGTTACTTCAGTGAGTTCACGCAGGATGCCGCAGACGCGACTTTTCGCGAGAAAATCGGTTCCACGTTTCCCGGCATAGGCGATATGTATGAGTTGGTCAGTCGCATGACGCCTTTTCGACTCAAAAATTTCCCACCCTTGCCTCGATCTCCCCAGGTGCCAAACCCGACGCCCTATCTGGCGCCCGCAGCCCTGGTGTTCAAGGACAGTCCGGCGGGCGCTGACGCCATTGATCTTTGGACGTATCTCTACAATCAAAACCGAGACAAGGTTGTGTCGGACGCCGCCAGTTATGCCGTCCCCACCGCGGACGTCGATGCCAGAGTGCGTCAGCGAAAACTGGCGATGTTTCTCAATGTGGGGGTGTTCATACTGGGTTTCGTTGCCGGCTTCGTGCCTGTGTTGGGTGCAATCATGCTGGGGGTCATGGTCGCACAGCTGTTGTACGAGACATTTGAGGCGGTGTCAGAGTGGAGTGAAGGCGATCGCAAAGCGGCCAAGGTGCACCTGATCGACCTGGCAGAAAACCTCGCCTTGATCGGGGTGACGGCCGGCGTGGGTAAAGCCCTGAGCAGGCCAAGGGTCGAACCGGTCATTGAAGGCACGGTAAGGGTCAGCCTGCCTGACGGTAAGGCGCGTCTGTGGAAGCCTGACCTGGCACCCTACAGGAGCGACGTGGTGTTTGATTCAGCAGTCCGGCCTGATGCGACGGGTCAGTACATGCGTGGAGGCAAGACTTACATCCGTATCGATGGATCATTCTACGAAACGAGCTTTGACGCCGATCTGCGCAAATGGCGAATCAGACATCCGCACGTCGACACCGCTTACCAGCCGATCCTTGAGCATAACGGCGAAGGTGCCTGGCGACATATTCATGAGTATCCGCTGTCGTGGGAGCGCCTGAAGCTGCTGCGTCGCCTGGGGCATTGCGCGGAGGGTTTTTCTGATGAAACCCTGAGCGCCGTGGGTGAAATAAGCGGTGTCAGCGACGACCAGTTGCGAAAAGTGCACATGGACGGCTTGCCTGTGCCGGCGGTGCTGGCCGATACCCTGGAGGATTTCAAGGTCGACCAGCAGGTTGATGAGCTGATTGGCCAGATTCGTCGGGGAACACCGAGGGACGCTGGCTATGAGTACGCGTTGGGTCTCGTGGTCGAAATGCCAGGCTGGCCGCAGGCAAAGGTATTGGAGGTGTTTGCAGGTTCTGAACCCGTGGGGCACCCGCGTGTCGATGTCGGCAAGACGCCCATCGAGCAACTGGTGGGTAGCACTGGCCCGCTAGGCGAGGACGCGGCTAACTGCGCGTTGGGCCAATTGGGCAGCCGTTTCGAACCGGTTACCCCGCTGATCGATGAGTGGTCTGGTGCCCCTTTGAAAGAGCCACTTCAGGTCCAGGAAACGAGGATTTTCAGCGGGCGCTCCGTGCGCCATGGTCGGCCTCTTTCACCGGGCGCTAACCAGGCCACTCTCAAAATCAGTATTGACGATGTATTCCAAGGCAAGCTCGCATCGACTGTCTTGGCTGGCCTGAGCGAAGACGAAGCTGCCCAGCTGTTAGGCAGCGAGTCAACCTGGGGTGGGGCCACCAGAACGCAGGTCTTCAATGAGAGGCTTGCAGACGTGGCGCTGCAAAGACAGCAGGCCTTGTTCAGCGCTCTGTTGCGTGCAAGAAACCCGCACCACGCCGCCACCGGTTCGCTGCACCGGCGGTTCCCCACGTTGTCAAGACGAGCGCACGCGCAACTGCTCGACCTGGATACCGGCACCGCCGCAGAGCGCCTTGATCTCGCCGCGCGTATCGCTGTGCAACAGGGGCGCCTTGGACGGGCACTCAGCGGGCTGCATCGGGACAGGCTAGCCGGCGTCGACAGCGACTGGCTGGCCCTGCATACCCTTGCGCGCCTGCCAGGGTGGCCTGAGGGGCTGCGCCTGGAAATACGCGAAGGCCATATCAACGGACCATTGAAGGCCGGCATAGGCGAAGAAAGCGCGGCAATGCGCAGATACCTGATCAAGCTCGACGAGCGTTTTCAAGCCGTTGACGCGGCCGGCAATGCGCTGAATGAATTGCCCCCCCATGGTCGTAACTTCTATGCGTCAATCATGCATGCCTTGCCGGACGAAACCCGTCAAGCGCTGGCGCTGCCGTCGACCAGCCAGGGTGCCGATTTACAACAGGCGTTGGCCGCGTATGCCAGATCGCACCGAGACGTTGTGGCCAATCAAGTATTCAAGCTGCGCATCCCGAGGTCAAAGCCCTCATGGCGTCTGCCGAGCGGGCGTTTGGGCTATGAGTTGTCGGGCAGGAGCAAGGCTTTTTTCCTGAGTGAACAGTTGATTCGTCAGTTACGCAGTGTCTATCCGAATATCCCTGAAGAGGAGGCTGAGGCATTTTTGTGGTCTCGAAGGCGCGACGGTGAAAGCGATGCGCAGGTTTCGCAGATGCTTTCCTCGCGTCAACGCGAACTGGCGGCATTACAGCTCAGGCTCGCGCAATGGGCCGGGCAGGATGGTTATCGCTCACGTGTTGCCGACGATGTGATCGGCTGTTGGCGCCAGGGCCTGGACCGGGATCGCACGCCCAGTGCGGTTCTGAACATTCGCGGGGCGCAGCCGCTGCCGACGCTGGAGGCAGACTTTTCCCATGTGCGTACAGTGTCGTTATCAGGCGCCAGATTGCTTGCCGAGGGGAGCGAGGCTTTGCACCGGTTGTTACCCCGTTTACAGCGTCTTGAACTCTACGTTAACCCCATGGACCTGGACGCGGTGGCCGCTCGGTTGCCAAGCCTGCCCGGTATTACCGAACTGTTGATTCAAGGGCCTTCACTCACGTATTCCAGTGAGGCGTTGCAGGCTATCAACCGAATGGCGGGGCTGGAGCAGCTGGTTCTCGGGGGGGCTCTTCAAACGCTGGACGTCAGCCAGTTGACATCATTGCGTCGCTTGACCGTGTCGGGGGCCCTGGGGGCTTGGCCGCGTGGCGTCACTGCGCTTGAGCACCTTGAATCCCTCGATCTCTCGGGTACCCGATTGCATTCGGTGCCGCCTGAGATGTTCAGCGGGCATGAGCGCGTGTGGCGCGGTTTGCAGATGAATTGGGCAGGGTTTGAATCCCAGGACTTCAAGGCGGTGTTTGATCACTTGCAGGGCAACCCCGCCCATCTGATGGATGAGGCCCGGCTGGTGCGGGACTATTGCGAGGGGGTGCTGAGAGGCCTCTGGAACGGTGATCCGGTTTTTGTTTCGAGTGCCATGGCCGAATTCAGCGAGCAGGGGTTGTCGCCGCTGATGCGTGTGGCGCGTGTGAACACGGTCCGTGAAGAATATCAGCGACTGGCCGCAGAGCTTGAACAATGGCGGCAGCAAGATGCGTCCCGGGAAATGGCCGCCGAAAAGCTGCTGGAGTGTTGGCGTGCGGGTTTAGCGCAGCGTTTTATCACCCCTGGTCAGCCCGGCCATTTCGAGGGCGATGCGCCGGCAGGCTCGCGGCTCGATCTGTCAGGAAGTCGGCTGGGTGCTTTGCCGCCGTTGCCGACGGCCGGTTTTGCCCATGTTCGCGACCTGAACTTGAGCGGTGCAGGTGCCCCCATCGAAGCCATCAACCCGTGGCTCGACCATTTTACCGGGCTCCAGGCCGTCAGCCTTGCAGGGAATAACCTGACGGAACTGCCGTCGACACTCGCTCGATTTGAAACCCTCAGGCAGTTGGACCTTTCGCGCAACAGGTTGGTCATTACTGCGTCCACACAAGCCCGGTTGAACACGTTCGCGCAGCTTTCATCCTTGCAATTGCAGTACAACCCAATCGGCAGTCTGGATGCGCGCAGGCTCGAACAGCTGCGTAGCCTGGACCTGAGTCACAGTGCAATTAACGCCTGGCCGCAAGGCTGGCAACACCTGGAACGTCTGGACCTGAGCCACAGTGCGGTGACCGCTATCCCCGAGGCGGCCTTGCAGGGGCATGATCCCTTGCTGCTCGGCACCAGCCTGCGGGGCTGCCGCCTTACCACTCAAGCACGTGCGCAAGCGCGGTTGTTTGCGCGACGCTACACCCAGGATCACCCAATGGACACGTTGGAAAACCCATTGGGCATACCCCACGACCTGCTGTTTCAGGGATTGACCGGAGGCGACCCTGAGTATTTTCCGGATGACCTTCACCAGCGTCCCGAGTGGCTCACTGCGCTGCCCGGTATCTCAGACCCCGCGCGTGTCAGGCCAACCCCAGCCGAGCGACTGCAACGTCTGAACCCTTCGCTGGACGACGCCCAGGCGCAGGCATGGATGGATGAGTCGGGTGTCAGCGGTCACGACGCGTTTAAAGTCGAGGCCAAATTGGTCGAGTGGGAGAGGCAATACGACGAGTGGGTATTGCTGTTGAATCAGTGGATCGGTGCTGAGGATTATCAGAGTGAAAGCGGGATCAGTGCGCTGGACCGGCGCAGGGCGGCGGATCGATTGCTGCAGGGTTGGCGTTTCACATTGCGGGCAGAACCCTCGGCGTTTGTGCCAGAGAGCGCTCAACAACTGAACTTGTCGGGCCTGACGTTGGGGGATCTACCTGCCGTGCCGGCATATTTCGCGCATGTAAACGAGCTTGACCTGAGCGGCGTCGCCCTGACGGCAGAGGGCTCCAGCGGGTTTCTGCGCAGTTTCGCCCATGTAAAAAACTTGACGCTCAGTCATAACGCGCTGCCCGTCTTGCCGAACGTGCTCAACGAGTTTCATTCGTTAAGCCGGCTGGACTTCAGCGGTAACCGACTGCGTAACTCGATCGTATTACAGCCGCTCCTGGGCAATATGCCTGAACTGGCATGGTTGGACCTGAGCGGCAATATCCTTAGACGGGTGGATGCCACGGGCTTGAACAGGCTTGAAACACTGAACCTGCAGCACAACCTCCTGGAGGATTGGCCGAGCGCTGTGCTTGAGCTGCCACGGCTGCGTCAGATGGACCTGGGCAACAACTGGATCGAGACTATCCCTGCCGCCGCCCTGGAGCCGCGGCATCAACAATTGATGGCCGGCACCACGCTCTCGGGAAATGAGCTTGGGCTGCATGAGCTTGAAGATTTACGCACCTATCTGCTCCAGACCGGCAATGGCCTGGGGTATTCCGCCCAGGAGCTGGAAGGCCTTATCAACCCCTCTCGCTCGACCAGTGAAGCCGAGTTTTCCGGGGCGGAGCACGTCTTTCAAAATCACCCGGACATTGAGCCTGTGCACGTCCAGAAAAACCGTTGGTTTGCAACGCTGGAGGCTGACTCCCCCAGGCATGCCGCGTGGGATGTACTCGTGGCTGAAGAGGGCAGCGCGGACTTTTTCTTTGTGCTTTCCCGGTTGGCGGACACCGTAGACTTTCTTCAGTTTCCTGCCGAGTTGAGGCGGCGAGTATGGGCGGTGCTGGACGCGATGGGCGATAGTCTGCAACTGAGGCGGTACATATTCGCCAGGGCGACGGCCCTTGTACCGGGTGCTACGTGCGGTGACGGTCGAATCCTGATTTTCAACGAGCTTGAAACGAGCGTCCTGGAGTTCGATGCGCTTAGAGAGTCTGAGCTGGCGCAAGACGGCGCTGCGCTGTTGGCACTGGCCAGGAGCATGATCCGTCTGGAGGCGGTGGAGGACATTGCCCGGGCCGCTATCGAGCGCAGCCCGCATATCGATCCCGCCGAAGTACGGCTGGCTTACCGTATCGGCCTTGCCGAGCGTCTACAGTTGCCCAGGCAGCCCTCGGGCATGTTGTATGCCGACCTGGCACAGGTCAGCCAGGCCGATATCGACGATGCCTACGTTGATGTCCTGGCGCGTGAACGCGAACCAGGTTTCGATGAAAAACTGATCACCCGTGAATATTGGCTTAATTACTTGAAAAACAAATACGCCGACGAGTTCTCGGCGCTGGCCCACGCGCTCGATAAGCAGATTGATGCACTTGAGGAGCGTTTTCCGGAGGTAGGCCCAGCGTATTTGAAGGAGTACGCAGAACTGGGTGCCAGGCGCAGCGAGCAACAAACCGCGCTGGCTATCCGGCTGACGCGGCAGGAGCGAGAGCGACTCCAGCGTTAGTGGTCGGGCCGATGCAGGCCTTAGTTGTCGTAACCCAGGTTCGGCGCCAGCCAGCGTTCGGTCACGGCCAGGTCCTGGCCCTTGCGTGCGGTGTAGCTGGTCACCTGGTCCTTGTCGACCTTGCCCACGGCAAAGTACTGCGCCTGCGGGTGGGCGAAGTACCAGCCGCTGACCGCCGCCGCCGGGAACATCGCGTAGTGCTCGGTGAGGAACACGCCGCTGCGCCCGGCCTGCATCTCGCGGGCTTCAGGGTCCAGCAGTTGGAACAACTGGGCTTTCTCGGTGTGATCCGGGCACGCCGGGTAGCCTGGGGCAGGGCGAATACCGCTGTACTGCTCCTTGATCAGCGCTTCGTTATCCAGCTGTTCGTCCTTGGCGTAACCCCAGTGTTCTTTACGTACCTGCTGGTGCAGCCACTCGGCACAGGCCTCGGCCAGGCGGTCGGCCAGGGCCTTGACCATGATCGAGTTGTAGTCGTCGCCCGCGTCCTGATAGGCCTTGGCCACCTCTTCGGCGCCGATGCCGGCGGTGGTGATAAAGCCGCCGATGTAGTCGGTCACGCCGCTGTCCTTGGGCGCGACGAAGTCGGCCAGGGAGAAGTTCGGCTTGCCGTCGGTCTTGATGATCTGCTGGCGCAGGTGGTGCAGTTTGGCAATCGGCTGGCCATCTTCGCCGTAGACTTCGAGGTCATCGTCCTGCACCTGGTTGGTCGGCCAGAAACCGAATACTGCACGGGCGCTGATGAGTTTTTCGTCGATCAGCTTCTTGAGCATTTCCTGGGCATCGGCGTACAGCGCGGTGGCGGCTTCACCCACCACTTCATCGGTAAGGATGCGTGGGAACTTGCCGGCCAGGTCCCAGGAGATAAAGAACGGGGTCCAATCGATGTACTCGGCCAACACGTTGAGGTCGATATTGTCCAGCACCCTGGAGCCGGTGAAGGTCGGCTTGACCGGCGTGTAGCTGCTCCAGTCGAACTGCGGCTTCTTGGCGATTGCCACCGGGTAGCTCAGGCGCTCGGTGCGCGCACTGCGGTTGGAGGTGCGCTCACGTACATCGATGTATTCCAGGCGAGTCTTCTCGACGAAGCCGGCCTTCAATTCCTTGGACAGCAACTGCGTAGCCACGCCCACCGCGCGGGAGGCGTCGGTGACGTAGATCACCGCGTCGTTGCTGTACTTGGGCTCGATCTTCACCGCTGTGTGCGCCTTGGACGTCGTCGCACCGCCGATCATCAGCGGCAGGTGGAAGTCCTGGCGCTGCATCTCGCGCGCCACGTGCACCATCTCGTCCAGGGACGGGGTGATCAGGCCGGACAGCCCGATGATGTCGCACTTCTGTTCCTTGGCCACCTGCAGGATTTTCTCGGCCGGCACCATCACGCCGAGGTCGACGATGTCATAGCCGTTGCAACCGAGCACCACGCCGACGATGTTCTTGCCGATGTCATGCACGTCGCCCTTGACCGTGGCCATCAGGATCTTGCCCTTGGCTTCGGGCTTGTCGCCTTTTTCCAGCTCGATGAACGGAATCAAGTGGGCCACGGCCTGCTTCATCACGCGGGCGGATTTGACCACCTGGGGCAGGAACATTTTGCCCGCGCCGAACAGGTCGCCGACGATGTTCATGCCGGACATCAGCGGGCCTTCGATCACTTCGATCGGGCGTGCGAACGACTGTCGGGATTCCTCGGTGTCTTCAACAATGTGCGTGGTGATGCCCTTGACCAGCGCATGTTCCAGGCGCTTGTTCACCGGCCAGCCGCGCCATTCCTCGGTCTCGGCTTCTTTGACGCTGCCGTCGCCCTTGTACTTGTCGGCGATGGCGAGGAGGGCGTCGGTGCCTTCCGGGGTGCGGTTGAGCACCACGTCTTCCACGGCGTCACGCAGCTCGGCCGGGATCTGGTCGTAGATCTCCAGCTGGCCGGCGTTGACGATGCCCATGGTCAGGCCGTTGCGAATTGCATACAGCAGGAACACCGAGTGGATCGCCTCGCGCACCGGGTTGTTGCCACGGAACGAGAACGACACGTTGGACACGCCGCCGGAGGTCAGCGCGTACGGCAGCTCGTCGCGGATGTAGGCGCAGGCGTTGATAAAGTCGACGGCGTAGTTGTTGTGCTCTTCGATACCGGTGGCGACCGCGAAGATGTTCGGGTCGAAGATGATGTCTTCCGGCGGGAAGCCGACTTCATTGACCAGGATGTCGTAGGAGCGCTTGCAGATTTCTTTCTTGCGCGCCTCGGTGTCGGCCTGGCCGGCTTCGTCGAACGCCATTACCACCACGGCGGCACCGTAGCGCTTGCACAGCTTGGCGTGATGAATGAACTGCTCGACGCCTTCCTTCATGCTGATGGAGTTGACGATGCCCTTGCCCTGGATGCACTTGAGGCCGGCTTCGATCACTTCCCACTTGGAGGAGTCGATCATGATCGGTACGCGGGAGATGTCCGGCTCGCCGGCAATCAGATTGAGGAAGGTCACCATGGCCTTCTTCGAATCGAGCATGCCCTCGTCCATGTTGATGTCGATCACCTGGGCACCGGCTTCCACCTGTTGCAGGGCGACTTCCAGGGCTTCGGTGTAGTTGTCTTCGCGGATCAGACGGGCAAAACGCGCGGAACCGGTGATGTTGGTACGCTCGCCGACGTTGACGAACAGCGAGCTGCGATCAATCGTGAACGGCTCCAGACCCGACAGGCGACAGGCCTTGGGAATGTCCGGGATCGGGCGCGGCGCGTAACCGGCCACGGCCTTGGCGATGGCTTCGATATGGCCCGGTGTGGTGCCGCAGCAACCGCCGACGATGTTGAGAAAGCCGCTCTGAGCGAACTCTTCGATGACCTTGGCGGTTTCCGATGGCAGCTCGTCGTATTCGCCGAATTCGTTGGGCAGGCCGGCGTTGGGGTGCGCCGACACATGGGTGTTGGCCTTGTTCGACAACTCTTCCAGGTACGGGCGCAGCTCGCTGGCGCCGAGGGCGCAATTGAGGCCCACGGAAATCGGCTTGGCATGGGCGACCGAGTTCCAGAATGCTTCGGTGGTCTGGCCCGAGAGGGTACGGCCAGAAGCGTCGGTGATGGTGCCGGAGATCATGATCGGCAATTCGATATCCAGCGCTTCAAACACGCCCTGCACGGCGAAGATCGCGGCCTTGGCGTTGAGGGTGTCGAAGATGGTCTCGATCAGGATCAGGTCGGCGCCGCCTTCGATCAGGCCTTTGGTAGCCTCGGTGTAGTTTTCCACCAGTTCATCGAAGGTGACGTTGCGGTAGCCGGGGTTGTTCACATCGGGCGACAGCGAGCAGGTGCGGCTGGTCGGGCCCAGGACGCCGGCAACGAAGCGTGGCTTGTCCGGGTTCTCGGCGGTCTTGGCATCGGCGATCCTGCGCGCCAGGCGTGCGCCTTCGACGTTCAGCTCGTAGGCCAGCTCTTCCATGCCGTAGTCGGCCATGGAAATGCGCGTGGCGTTGAAGGTGTTGGTTTCGAGGATATCGGCGCCGGCATCCAGGTAGGCCTTCTCGATCCCGCCGATCACGTCAGGGCGGGTAATCACCAACAGGTCATTGTTACCCTTGACGTCGCTTGGCCAGTCAGCGAAGCGTTTGCCACGGTAATCGTGCTCTTCCAGCTTATAGCTCTGGATCATCGTGCCCATGCCGCCGTCGAGGATCAGGATACGTTCCTTGAGGGCGTGGTGAAGGGCGTGCAGACGAGCGCTACGATCGGACATGGGACTACTCTGGTCAGGCATTACGGAGGGCGTGGATCATAGCAAACCTGTGCGGATTTGCGGCATGTCAGGCTTTTGCATGAATATCGCTCATGTTGTGAGGGGCGATGGCCCGGTAGAATCATCGCAATTTTTCAGCGCATGCATTGAATCGGGACCGGATACATGTCACTTCGTCTTATCGTCAGCGCCGTCCTGGCCTTGATCGCCAGTACTGCGCAGGCAGCAGGTCCCGCTCCGGCGATTTCCTACACCCGCGACATTCAACCGATTTTCACCGAGAAGTGCGTGGCCTGCCATGCCTGCTACGACTCCGCCTGCCAGCTCAACCTGGGCAGCGCCGAGGGCGCGGCGCGGGGCGCGAGCAAGATGCCGGTGTATGACGGCGAACGCAGCCAGGCCGCGCCGACCACCCGTTTGTTTTACGACGCATTTGGCAAGCAGGCTTGGCAGCAGAAGGGCTTCTATTCGGTGCTGGACGCCCAAGGCAGCCAGGCCGCGCTGATGGCGCGCATGCTGGAACTGGGGCATAACGCGCCTTTGCAACCCAATGCCAAGTTGCCCGATGACATTGTGTTGGGCCTGAACCGCGAAAACATGTGCGCCACCCCCGGCGAATTCAGTGCCTATGCCGGCGCCCATCCCAGAGAAGGCATGCCCCTGGCGGTCACGGGCCTCACCGACCAGCAATACCAGACGCTGCAACGCTGGCTCGCGTCCGGCGCGCCGATTGATCAGCAGGGCCTGGCGCCGAGTGCCAACGAAGCCTTGCAGCTTCTACAGTGGGAAAACCTGCTCAACCAGCCCGGCGCCCGTGAAAGCCTGGTGGCCCGCTGGTTGTTCGAACACTTGTTCCTGGCCCATATCTATTTCGAGAACGGCGAGCCAGGGCATTACTTCCAGTGGGTGCGCTCGCGTACGCCGAGTGGGCAGCCCATCGACCTGATCAACACCCGTCGCCCCAATGACGACCCAGGCACGCGGGTCTACTACCGCCTGTGGCCGGTGCAGGGCGTGATTGTGCACAAGACTCACATCACCTATCCGTTCAGCGCTGCAAAAATGGCGCGCATCAAAGACCTGTTCTACAGCGGCAACTGGCAGGTCAACGCCTTGCCGGGTTATGGCCCGGGCCGCCGCGCCAATCCGTTCGAAACCTTCGAGGCGATCCCGGCCAAGGCGCGCTATCAGTTCATGCTGGATAACGCCGAGTACTTTGTACGCACCTTTATTCGCGGGCCGGTGTGCCGTGGGCAGATCGCCACGGACGTGATCCGCGACAACTTCTGGACGCTGTTCCAGGACCCGGACCACGACCTGTACATCACCGATGCGCGGTACCGCGGCCAGGCCACGCCGTTGCTGGCCATGCCGGGGCAGAACGACGATGTGGGCAGTGTGCTGAGCCTGTGGTTGGCCTATCGCGACAAGCGCAACAGGTACGAGGCGTTGCGTCGGGACAGTTATGCCGATTTACCGCCGCCGAGTTGGTCGAGCCTGTGGGCGGGCAATGACAACGCGTTGCTGAGCATCTTTCGCCACTTCGACAGTGCATCGGTCAACAAAGGCCTGATTGGCGAAGTGCCGCAGACGATGTGGCTGTTCGACTATCCGTTATTGGAGCGCACCTATTATCAGTTGGCGGTGAATTTCGATGTGTTCGGCAACGTCTCGCACCAGGCCCAGACTCGGTTGTACTTCGATTTGATCCGTAACGGTGCAGAGCAGAACTTCCTGCGCTTGATGCCGGCGGACGCTCGTGAAGGCTTTATGGATGATTGGTATCAGAACAGCGGCAAGATCAAGCTGTGGCTGGATTACGAAGCGATTGATGACGATAAACCGACAGGCTTGCACTTGAATGAACAGGACCCCAAGCGGGACTTCGCCAACCAGTTGATCGCCCGTTACGGTGATCTGAATGCGAGCCCGGACCCGATTAATCGGTGTTCTGGCGCGTATTGTTCGCGTGACGGGATTGACCCGGCCTTGCAGGATGCTGAGCAGGCGCTTAGCCGGTTGACGTCGCGTCCGGCGGCGGGGCTCAAGGTGATTGATCAGTTGCCTGAGGCGACGATGCTGCGGGTTGAGACTGCCAGCGGGCAGCGTGTGGTCTATAGCCTGCTGCGCAACCGTGCCCACAGTAATGTGGCGTTTTTGCTGGGCGAGGCGTATCGCTATCAGCCGGGGCTGGATACCTTGACCCTTTATCCGGGGGTGCTCAGTAGTTATCCGAATTTCATCTTCAATATTCCGGCAGGGGACGTGCCGGCGTTTGTGGCGCAGATGGAGCAGGCCAAGGACGCCCAGCAGTTTGAGAGGATCGTTGATCGTTGGGGGGTACGCCGGAGCCATCCGTTGTTCTGGCAGTATTTCCACGATTTGTCGGAGTATGTTCGGGAGACTACGCCGGTTGAGGCGGGGGTCCTGGATATGAATCGGTATGAGAATTTGTGAGTGGTGGGTTGCGGGGGGGCGCTCTCAGATCAAAAGCAAGCGCGGCGGCCTTAGAGCCGACCGGGTTGTTAAGTCGAGCCCCCTCCCACATGTTGATCTCCATATATCAGGTAGGTGTCACACCACCACCCGCCAAAACCTAACCCGACAAAAACACTGGGACTTTGTACCTCCGTAATAATTTGGCGTAAACTCCGGGCAAGCCTGTGAGGAGTTTCCATGACTGCCATAACCATTACCGACGCCGCCCACGATTACCTGGCTGACCTGCTGTCCAAGCAGAACACCCCAGGTATCGGCATCCGCGTCTTTATCACCCAGCCCGGCACCCAGTACGCCGAGACCTGCATTGCCTACTGCAAGCCTGGTGAAGAGAAACCTGAAGACACCGCCCTGGGGCTCAAAAGCTTCACCGCGTACATCGACCACTTCAGTGAAGCTTTCCTGGACGATGCCGTAGTCGACTATGCCACCGACCGTATGGGCGGCCAGTTGACCATCAAGGCGCCCAACGCCAAGGTGCCGAGCGTCAACGCCGACAGCCCGGTCAACGAGCGCATCAACTATTACCTGCAAACCGAGATCAACCCTGGGCTCGCCAGCCACGGCGGTCAGGTCAGCCTGATCGACGTCGTTGATGACGGTATCGCGGTGCTCAAGTTCGGCGGCGGTTGCCAAGGCTGCGGCCAGGCGGACGTGACCCTGCGTGAAGGCATCGAGCGTACCCTGCTGGAGCGCGTCCCGGAGCTCAAGGGCGTACGTGACGTGACCGACCACACGCAGAAAGAAAACGCCTACTACTGAGTAAGGCGTTCACTGCGAACAAAAAAACGGCGCCCCGTGAGCGCCGTTTTTTTTGCTTAAAATTCATTGCCTTACGCAATACATCTAACAAAGAAGATCAACTGTGGGAGGGGGCTTGCCCCCGATAGGGTCATATCAGCCGCCACCTAAGCAAGCTGGTACGCCGCCATTTGTGAGGTAAAAACTCATGGCCGATAAAGGTGCGCATGCCCCGCCCGATACAGCGACGATTCACTGAAACTGTCACTCGCCAACACCCGTCCCACCACAATCAGCGCCGTACGCCGAAAACCCTTGGCCTCGACTTTTCCGGCAATGTCACTGAGCGTGCCCACCGCCCAATCCTGATCCGGCCACGTGGCCCGGTGCACCACGGCAATCGGGCAATCAGCGCCATAGTGCGGCAGCAGTTCGGCGACGATTTTCTCCAGATGGTTGACCCCCAGATGAATCGCCATGGTTGTCCCATGCCGCGCCAGACTGTCGAAGTCCTCGCCGGCCGGCATGCTGGTTTTATCGGCATAGCGGGTCAGGATCACGCTTTGGGCGATGTCCGGCAGGGTCAGTTCGGTCTCCAGCAGCGCGGCGCAGGCCGCTACGGCGGTGACGCCAGGGATGATCTGGAATGGGATGCCCAGTTCACGCAAATGACGGATTTGCTCGCCGATTGCGCCGTAGAGGCTCGGATCACCGGAGTGTACGCGCGCGACGTCCTGGCCTTTGCCGTGGGCAGTCTTGATCAGGTCGATGATCTGCTCCAGGTGCAGTTCGGCGCTGTTCACCACCTGTTCTGCCTGATGCCCCTCCAGGACCGCAGCGGGCACCAGCGAACCGGCGTAAATGATCACCGGGCAACTACGGATCAGCCGCTGGCCTTTGACGGTGATCAATTCCGGGTCGCCGGGGCCTGCGCCGATGAAGTAGACGGTCATTGGGGAGTTCCTGTCAAAAACGGGCGAGCATGAAGATTGCTCATGATCGGGGAGGGCGATTATCGGGGTTTAACCGGCGCAGGCCAACGCAAAGGTGGCTTGGGCGGTTTTTTTGCGGGTGATGAGCAACCGGGCAGGCGCGCCGCAGAGCTGTTCCGCAAGGGCCAGGGCGGCGCTTTCGGCGATGCCGTAACAGCCCGTATGGGCGAACGCGACGGCGGACTTGTGGCTGAGTCGGTCTGCATAAGCGGCCAATTGCTCGGCGCTGAAGCATTGCAAAGGCAGATTCAACTGCCGCGCCAGCGCCAGCAAGCCTGGCTCGTCCTGTTTGCGGTCGATGCTGGCCAGTGCGGTGATGCTGTGGCGATCAATCCCGCCCTCGGCGAGGGCGGTATCCAACAGCGCCAGCAGGGCGTGAGCCGCACAACCGCGCTGGCAACCCAGGCCGACCACGTAGGTCATGCCGAGTATTGATCGTCGCGGTTGCGGCGGAACAGCCACGCGCTGATCAGGCCCAGGGCCAGCCAGAACGCCACGTTGGTCAGTTGCGAGGCGATTTTGAACTGCGTTTCCAGGGCTTGCGGCGCGAGCATCGCATGCACTTCCGGTTGCGGCGCGCCGATCACGTGCGGTACCGCAAGGATGGCAGCGCCGAGCACTTTGAGCAGCCAGTTGCGGCCGAACACGATGAGCGCAATCCCGGCAGCGGTGGAGGCCGCAGTGCCGATCCACCACGTCTGGCGCAGCGCCAGATCAGCGGCTGCCGTGCCCGGCAACTCGGGCGGCAGGCCCATCGTCGGCGCCAGCACAAAGGTCGCGTAACCGGCCAAACCCCACAGCAGGCCTTGTGCCGTGCGGGTGGGCGCACGCAAGGTGTAGAGGCCGGCCAGCATCAGCGCGAAACCGACCGCTACCACCAGGTTGCCACCCGTAGTGGACAGCACGCGCTGCCAGCCGTCTTCCGGCTCCCAGGCTTCGGCATCGTGGGTGTGGGCAGCAGCGCCGGCGGCGTGTTCGTGCACCACTTCGGTGGCTGCTGGGGCTTTTTCAAAGGTTTCCGCCTGCAATATCAGCGGGGCGACCCAAAAGCTCTGCAGCAGGGTCAGCAGCAGGGCGGCCAGCAAGCCGGTGAACCCTGCGGTTTGCGCAATACGCTTGATCATGTCGGCAGGTCTCAGTGGCACGGGAACGCGGCGCTGTGGCGAGTATCGTGGGCAGCGTTGTGCACCGCCTCGATATGCGAGAAACCGGCGAAATACACCAGGCACGCGCCCAGGATCGACGCACCGATGGCGGCGGTCAGGCGTTGGCTCAGGGTAGAAGTGCTGCTGGCGGAGGGCGAAGTGCTGCTGATGATCGACATGGCGCGTCCCTTTCAGGTGTCTGGGTGAAACGAGCGCATGAAAACCCCGCGAGCCAGGCACGCAGGGTTCCGAACAGCGCCCGCCCACCGCGGGTTTGTTATCTGATTTTTCGGGCCGGTCTCCGGGCTTGCGAGGGACACTGGGTCTATAAAGCATCGCCTTCCCATGCCGTACTGGCACAGTGGATCTGACGCTTCACTCGCTTACCGTTGCGGGGGCAGCACCGGACTGGTCATGGCGTGCATGATTTACCGGTTTCCCGTTTCACCCCGTGAGGGGCACCCGAAACAAGATGTGTAGGAGAGCATGGGCGGGGGACGGTAGTCAAATGCGGCAAGCCCCTGTAGCCTTGCACCTTCGAGGTTCTTCGGCCCAGGCCGAAGCTAAGAAGGGAACGCGGTTCAAGCCGCGGCTGCCCCCGCAACTGTGAAGGGTTCATCCGACTGCCACGCCACTGCCATCAACGGCGGGAAGGCGCAGCCGGCGCCGGTCTCGCGACCCGCAAGCCCCAAGCCAGGAGACCTGCCTCGCAACCGATTTTCCAATTCAACCGGGCGGGGTGATCCGGTGACGAAATCCGCTTCTGCGCCATGCCGCAGGGCCTATCGTCCCGTATGCCCGCCCCCAAGGGCATCCGATGAAAACACTGGCCAAACTTCCCGTCACCATCGTTACCGGCTTCCTCGGCTCGGGCAAAACCACCTTGCTGCGCCATATGCTCGACAACGCCCAGGGCCGTCGCATCGCCGTGATCGTCAATGAGTTCGGCGAGCTGGGCATTGATGGTGAAATCCTCAAGCAGTGCTCCATTGGTTGCACCGAAGAAGAAGCCAACGGCCGTGTCTACGAACTGGCCAACGGCTGCCTGTGCTGCACCGTGCAGGAAGAATTCTTCCCGGTGATGCGCGAATTGGTCGCCCGTCGCGGCGACCTTGACCATATCCTTATCGAAACCTCGGGCCTGGCCCTGCCAAAACCACTGGTACAAGCCTTCCAGTGGCCGGAAATCCGCAGCGCCTGCACGGTAGACGCGGTGATTACCGTGGTCGACAGCCCGGCCGTGGCCGCTGGCACCTTCGCTGCGTTCCCCGATCAAGTGGACGCCCAGCGCAAGCTCGACCCGAACCTGGACCACGAGTCGCCGCTGCACGAGCTGTTCGCCGACCAACTGGCCAGCGCCGACCTGGTGATCCTCAACAAGTCCGATCTGATCAGCCCGCAAGACCTGGCCCGTGTGCGCCTGGAAGTCGCCGAAGAGCTGCCGCCAGCCGTGAAGATCATCGAAGCCAGCAGCGGTCGCGTACCCCTGGACGTGCTGATTGGCCTGGGTGCTGGGTCCGAAGAGCACATCGACGGTCGTCACAGCCATCACGATCACCACCACGAAGGTGAAGACGACCACGATCACGATGCGTTTGACTCCATCTCCATCGACCTGCCTCAAGCCGATGAAGCGCTGCTGCTCGACGCCTTGACCCAACTGGTGGTGCAGCACGGCATCCTGCGCGTCAAAGGCTTCGCCGCGATCCCGAACAAACCGATGCGCCTGCTGATCCAGGGCGTGGGCACCCGTTTCGACAAACACTTCGACCGCGCCTGGGCGGCCGATGAAGCCCGCATCACGCGCCTGGTGCTGATCGGCCAGGACCTCGACGCGGCCGGCCTCGAAGCGCAATTGCGCGCCGCGCTCAGCGTTTAACCCATGCACCTGCTCAGGACTCAGCCCGGTGGTTTCGTCGCGGACGACAATATTGCCGACCTTGGCCAAACGCCCGCCGAGCTGGTGATCCTGTGCAGCGGTGATTCCAGCCTGGCATTGTTGGCCGAAGCGGCCCAGCAGTTGCCTGACGACTATCCCAGCCTACGTCTGGCCAACCCGATGCAAGTGCAGAACCATGCCTCGGTCGACCTGTATGTCGATGAGGTGCTGCGCCACGCCAAGGTCATCCTGATTTCCCTGCACGGGGGCATCGGTTATTGGCGCTACGGCATCGAACGCTTGGTGGAGTTGGCGGAGCGTGGCGTGCAGCTGATCCTGGTGCCGGGAGATGATCGCCCGGATCCGGAGCTCAGCGGCCTCAGCACCGTCGGCGTCGAGGTACGGGATCGCCTGTGGCAGTTTCTGCGTCAGGGCGGGCTGGCCAATGCGCTGGATTTCTATCGCTGCCTGGCCAGTGGCTATCTGGACCGCGATTACCCGTGGGCCGAACCGCAAGCCCTGGCGCGCACGGCGATCTATCACCCCCATAAAGCCAATGCCCGGCTCGACGACTGGCAGGCGGATTGGCACGCCGAGCAACCTGTGGCGGCCGTGCTGTTCTACCGCTCGCACTTGCAGGCGGCCAATACCGGTTTTATCGACGTGTTCTGCCAGCGCTTGCAGGCGGCGGGCCTCAATCCGTTGCCGATGGCGGTGGCCAGCCTGAAAGAGCCCGGCTGCCTCGCGGCGGTCGAGGACTGGTTGGATGAAGCGCAGGCCTCGGTGATTCTGAATACCACCGGTTTTGCCCAATCCAGTCCTGAAGCCCCGCATTTGCGCCCGTTTCGCCGCAATATTCCGGTGATCCAGGCGATTTGCGCCCAGGACAACCAGCCCGGCTGGGAGGCCAGCGAACAAGGCCTTGGCCCGCGTGATCTGGCGATGCACATTGCCTTGCCGGAGCTGGACGGTCGCATTATCAGCCGTCCGATCAGCTTCAAGGACCTGGCCTGGCGCAGCGAACGCAGCCAGTCGGACGTGGTGTGCTACCGCGCAGCACCCGAGCGCATGGATTTTGTCGCTGAGTTGGCGCGGCGCTGGGTCGAACTGGCGCGAGTGCCGAATGGGGATAAACGCATCGCGCTGATCTTGGCCAACTACCCGACCCGCGACGGCCGTATCGGCAATGGCGTCGGGCTGGATACCCCTGCGGCGGCGCTGAATATCCTGCTTGCGTTGCAGGCTGAAGGTTACCCGGTGCCGACGGCCCTGCCGGAAAGCGGCACCGCCTTGATCCACGAGTTGCTGGGCGGCGTCACTAACGACCTGGACAGCCTCGACCTGCGCCCGTGCCATCAAAGCCTCGGCCTGGATGACTACGAGGCGATGTTCAAGCGCCTGCCTGCTGCCAATCAACAGGCCGTGCTGGAGCGCTGGGGCACGCCCCACAACGATCCGATGTTCCGTGACGGTCGTCTGATGGTCGCCGGTCTACGCCTGGGCCTGACGTTCGTCGGCATCCAGCCGGCACGGGGTTACCAGGTGGACGCGAGTGCGGTGTACCACGACCCGGATCTGGTGCCACCCCACGGCTACCTGGCGTTCTATTTCTGGTTGCGCCACACCTATGGCGCACATGGCGTGATCCATGTGGGCAAGCACGGCAACCTGGAATGGCTGCCGGGCAAGGGCGTGGGCCTGTCGGAATATTGCTGGCCTGATGCGTTGCTGGGGCCGCTGCCGAATATCTACCCGTTTATCGTCAACGACCCCGGTGAAGGCGCACAAGCCAAGCGCCGTACCCAGGCGGTGATCATCGATCACCTGATGCCACCGCTGACCCGCGCCGAAACCTACGGCCCGCTACGTAACCTGGAGTTGTTGGCGGACGAATATTACGAAGCCCAACTGCTCGATCCACGCCGCGCCCGCGAGCTGCAAAAAGACATTCTCAAGCTGGTGCGTGAAGCCTGCATCGACCAGGAACTTGAACTGGATGGCGACGCCGATGCGGCGGTCTGGTTGCCACGCCTGGACACCTACCTGTGTGACTTGAAGGAATCGCAGATTCGCGACGGCCTGCATATCTTCGGCGAGTCGCCCCAAGGCCGCTTGCGCATCGACACCTTGCTGGCGTTGCTGCGCATCCCCCGTGGTGATGGCCGTGGCCCGCAATCGAGCCTGTTGCGCGTGCTGGCCAAGGCGTTTGAGCTGGGTTTCGACCCACTGGACTGTGCCCTGGCCGAACCGTGGACTGGACGCCGCCCGGCGGTGTTGCAGAGCATCGACGCGCAGCTATGGCGCACCGCCGGTGACACCCGCGAGCGCCTGGAACTCTACGCGGCGCGACTGATCGATCAGGCGCTGGAAGGCCCGCTTGAGCAGTTGGAAGAACCCGGTTGGGAAGACGTGAAAGCGGTTATCGAAAGCCTGCGTATTGTCGTAGCGCCACGCCTGGATGCCTGCGGTCCGGCGGAAATGCGCGGTTTGCTGGATGCCCTCAGCGGCCGCTTCGTACCGGCGGGGCCGAGTGGCGCGCCGAGTCGGGGCCGCCTGGATGTACTGCCCACCGGGCGCAACTTCTTCACCGTCGATGTGCGCAACCTGCCCACCACCACGGCGTGGCGCATCGGCTTCCAGTCGGCCAGCCTGATACTGGAGCGGCATCTGCAGGACCACGGCGATCATTTGCGCCAGTTGGGCCTCTCGGTATGGGGCACCGCCACCATGCGCACCGGCGGTGATGATATCGCCCAGGCCATGGCGCTGATGGGCGTGCGCCCAGTGTGGGCCACGGGCAGCCAGCGGGTGGACGACTTCGAGATCCTGCCGGTCAGCCTCTTGGACCGCCCGCGTGTGGATGTAACACTGCGGGTGTCCGGGTTCTTCCGCGATGCGTTTGCCAACCTGATCCGCCTGTTCGATGCGGCGGTTCAAGCGGTCGCGGCCCTCGACGAGCCCGACGACATGAACCCGCTGGCGGCCAAGGTGCGCAGTGAGCGCGCCGCGTTGCTGGCGTCTGGCCTGGACGCAGAAACCGCCGCCAGGCAAGCCGGCTGGCGGATCTTCGGCGCCAAGCCCGGTGCCTACGGCGCGGGCGTGCAGGGCGCGATTGATGGTCGCCTGTGGCAAAGCCGCGAGGACCTTGCCGAGGTTTACCTCAACTGGGGCGGCTACGCCTATGGCGGCGCCGATGAAGGCACCGCTGCCCGCGAGCAGTTCGCCCAGCGCCTGAGCCAGGTGCAGGCCGTGCTGCAAAACCAGGACAACCGTGAGCACGACCTGCTCGACTCCAACGATTACTACCAATTCCAGGGCGGCATGCTTGCCGCCGTGGAAACCCTGAGCGGCGACAAGGCTGCCAGCTATCACGGCGATCACAGCCAACCGGACTTGCCGAAGATCCGCACCTTGAAAGAGGAGCTGAACCGAGTGATCCGTTCTCGCGCCGCCAACCCCAAGTGGATCGACGGCGTGAAGCGTCATGGCTATAAAGGTGCGTTTGAAATGGCCGCGACGGTGGACAATCTGTTCGCTTTCGACGCCACCACGTCGCTGATCGACGACCATCAATACGCCTTGCTCGCCGACGCCTACCTGCTCGACCCCGACACTCGAGATTTTGTGCAACAGCACAACCCCGCAGCGCTGCGCGACATGACCGAGCGCATGCTGGAGGCCCAGCAGCGTGGCCTGTGGCAAGAACCGGGGGCGTACCGCGAGGCGTTGGAAAACCTGTTGCTGGATATAGAAGAAGACAGCTGATGACTGATACCCCCCATTTCCCGCTGTCCGCCGTGGTCGGCGCCGACGCGTTGAAACTGGCGCTGTGCCTGACTGCCATCGACCCGAAGATCGGTGGCGTGCTGATCGAAGGCCCGCGTGGCATGGCCAAGTCCACTTTGGCCCGTGGCCTGGCGGACCTGCTCGCCAGCGGCCAGTTTGTCACGTTGCCGCTGGGTGCGACCGAGGAGCGCCTGGTCGGCACCCTGGACCTGGACGCTGCGCTGGGCGAGGGCCGTGCGCAGTTTTCCGCCGGCGTATTGGCCAAGGCCGACGGCGGCGTGCTGTATGTCGATGAAGTCAACTTGCTGGCCGACCACTTGGTCGACCTGCTGTTGGACGTGGCCGCCAGCGGCACCAACTTGATCGAGCGTGACGGCATCTCCCATCGGCATTCGGCGCGCTTTGTGCTCATCGGCACGATGAACCCGGAGGAGGGTGAGTTGCGTCCGCAGTTGCTCGACCGTTTCGGTTTTAACGTGGCCTTGAGCGGGCAGACATTGCCGGCCGAACGTGGCCAGATCATCCGCCGTCGCCTGGATTTCGACAGTGACCCTGTTGCGTTCTGCGCCCAGTGGGCCGAACCCCAGGCAGCCTTGCGCGAGCGCTGCACCCAGGCGCGGGCGCGGCTCGACAGCATTGCGCTGGATGATCGGGCCCTGGCGCAGATCACCGAGCGTTGTTTTGCCGCTGGCGTGGATGGCTTGCGCGCCGACCTGGTCTGGCTGCGCGGTGCCCGGGCGCATGCGGCGTGGCGCGGTGCCCAGGCGATTGCCGAAGAAGATATCGACGCGGTGGCCGAGTTTGCCTTGCGTCATCGGCGCCAGGCACAGTCTCCGCCGGCCAGTCCGCCGCCTGAAGGCCAGTCGCCCAGCTCCAGCGAGACCTCCGCCGGCCAAGGCCAGTGGGGCGATATGCCCGCGCCGCCGCTGCCCACCGGTGCGCGTCGCGAAGTGCCCACCTGGCCAAAAAAGCCTTAGGCATTCGTCCCCGACCTGACGCGGGGGCGGATGCCCGGCCCAAGGCGGGGCGACTGGACAGGGGCAGGCAAGGCAAGGCACGCAGCGCGCAACACGGCGCGATCAACTGGCCGGGCACCTTGCTCGGTGGTCGGCCGCAATCCCGTGAGGATCTGCTGTTTCACCTGCGCAGCCGTTCGGCCCAGGAGCTGTGGCTGGTGATTGTCGATGCATCGGCCTCCACTCGGCGCCACCACGCGTTGAGCGATGCCAAGGGCTTGCTGGCCCAGCTGTTTGATGACGCGTACCGGCAACGGGCACGCATGGCCTTGCTGACCGCCAGCGGGCAGTCGCCCAAATGGCAGGTGCAGGGCTTGAAGGCGGCGAAGAGTATGGCGGGTTGGCTGGAGCGACTTGGCGCGGGTGGCGGCACGCCGTTGCTGGCGGCACTGACCGAGGCCGGGCACTGGTTGCAGGCGCGGCGCAGGCGTTATCCGGCTGAACAGCAGAAACTGCTGGTGATTACCGATGGCCGGCTCAAGGACATCGCCGGGCTGCCTTTGTTGGAATGTTCAGGGTTGCTGGTGGATATCGAACGTGGGCCGATCCGATTGGGTAGGGCTCAGGCGCTGGCGGCTGGGTTGCAGTTGGATTATCGGCATATCGATAGGGTGTAGTGCCGGTGGCGCCGCCATCGGGGGCAAGCCACCTCCCACAGGTTGAAATGCATTTCAAAGGTGGGAGGGGGCTTGCCCCCGATGAGGCCATCACCTACACCTCAGATCTATCCGCCAGCCCCCGGCACATTCGGCCAAAGATCCGCCACCAGGAACAACCGCTCCGCTTCCTCCCAGTCCTCACCGTTCTGCACCATCCGCACCAACAACTGCGCCGGCGCCATTGGATCAAGTGCGGTCAGCCAATGCTGCATCCGCTCCTCGCTCCACACGTCATCCGCCAGGTAGTGCGCCGGCGCCAGCCAGGCATGCCGGGGCAGGGGTTGCCAGCGCCCGGGTGCGCTGGCGCTGGCAAACGCCTGCCAATCCCGTTGATGCAACCAGCGTCCACGCAAATGCTGCGGGTGGGCGCCGTCCGGTGGTTCGGCCAGGCCGGGCCAGGGATAGAGCAAATACCCGCCGAGCCACAAATGCGCGTCGAGCTGCTGTATATCCAGCGCCGCCAAGACTTCGCGGCTTTCCGGCCGCGCCGAAATCGGCAGCTGATGCTGGGCCAGATGTGCCAACTTGCGGTCCAGCCGGTCATGGCAACCCGGCCCCAGCCACTGCGCCGTGTCCTGGCCATTTCCGTTCTGCGGCCCCAGATACAGCTTGATCGCCAGTTCCAGGTGGTGCACGCCATCACGATCGCGCAGCAGCATGTCCAGCTCACCCAAGGTATGCCCGGCGCGGCGGATCGGCAGGTTGGCGGCCAGCAGTTCCACCCCCGGCGCGTGCTGCACGGCAAATTGCCACAGTCGCTCGTAGTACAGGCCCAGGCGGCGAGTGCGGGCCAGGCTCAGCCAATACTGCAAAGCCCGGCTGTCCTGATCCAGTTGCCGCAGCCAATGTTCCAGGCGGTCGGGCGCCTGCACCCAGTCGCTGCCGGCCAACGGATGGCGCTGCGGCCAGGGCGTCTGCGCGAGCATCGGCGGGGCGAGCACCACCCACGCCAGGTCGCGCACCTCAGGGTGACGCAATTGGCGGGGCAGGGTATGCAGGTCGGGGAATACAGTCATGGTCCGAGCATAGCCTTTTAAGCCAGGGGTGGGCGTGTGAGAACCATTGTCATCAAGACGTAGCGGTGACAAAGGATTTTGTCTGTGGCGGCCTTTCGCCCATAATCGTTTCTTTTTTGCCACACCCCACATCCCGCAGGAGCCCCATGGAGCACTTTCGCAATATCGGCATTATCGGTCGCCTGGGCAGTACCCAGGTGTTGGACACCGTCCGCCGGCTGAAAAAATTCCTGCTGGATCGCCACCTGCACGTGATCCTCGAAGACACCATCGCCGAGATCCTCCCCGGCCACGGCTTGCAGACCTCGTCGCGCAAAATGCTCGGCGAAGTGTGTGACATGGTCATCGTGGTCGGCGGCGACGGCAGCCTGCTCGGCGCCGCCCGTGCACTGGCGCGGCATAACGTGCCGGTGCTGGGGATCAACCGGGGCAGCCTGGGGTTTCTCACCGATATCCGCCCGGATGAGCTGGAAGTCGAAGTGGCCAAGGTGCTCGACGGCCATTACCTGGTGGAAAACCGCTTCCTGCTGCAAGCCGAAGTGCGTCGCCACGGCGAAGCCATCGGCCAGGGCGACGCCCTCAACGATGTGGTGCTGCACCCCGGCAAGTCCACGCGGATGATCGAGTTCGAGCTGTACATCGACGGCCAGTTCGTGTGCAGCCAGAAGGCCGACGGCCTGATTGTCGCCACGCCCACCGGTTCCACGGCCTACGCGCTGTCGGCCGGCGGGCCGATCATGCATCCCAAGCTGGATGCCATTGTGATCGTGCCGATGTACCCCCATATGTTGTCGAGCCGGCCGATTGTGGTCGACGGCAACAGTGAGCTGAAAATCGTGGTGTCCAAAGACATGCAAATCTACCCGCAGGTGTCCTGTGACGGGCAGAACCACTTCACCTGCGCCCCCGGTGACACCATCACCGTGAGCAAAAAGGCGCAGAAGCTGCGGTTGATCCACCCGCTGGATCACAACTATTACGAAGTGTGCCGCACCAAGCTGGGCTGGGGCAGCCGCTTGGGGGGTGGAGGCGACTGATGCTCGATCCCGCGCGTAGCTACGACCTGATTGGTGACGTGCACGGTTGCGCCCATACCCTTGAGCACTTGCTCGACCAGATGGGTTACCACAAGCAGGGCGGCACCTGGCGTCATCCGTCGCGCATGGCGGTGTTCCTCGGCGATATCATCGACCGTGGCCCCCGCATCCGCGAGGCGCTGCATATCGTCCACGACATGGCCGAGGCCGGCCAGGCGCTGTGCATCATGGGCAACCACGAGTTCAACGCCCTGGGCTGGACCACACCGGCGCCGCCGGGCAGTGGCAAGCAGTTCGTGCGTGAGCACAACCCACGGCATGCGCGGTTGATCCACGAGACCCTGACCCAGTTCGAACACCACCCGGCCGATTGGCACGACTTCCTCGGCTGGTTCTACGACATGCCGCTGTTCGTCGACGCCGGGCGTTTCCGCGTGGTGCATGCGTGCTGGGACGACGGTTTTATCGCGCCACTGCGTGCGACCTTTCCGGACGGCTGCATCGACCAGCATTTCCTGCAGGCCGCCGCCGTGCCCGGCAGTTTTGCCTGCAACGCCTTCGACCGCCTGCTGCGCGGCACCGACATGCGCTTGCCCGATGGCCTGACGCTGACCGGTGGCGACGGCCTGACGCGCTCGTTCTTCCGCACCAAGTTCTGGGAAGACGACCCGAAGACCTACGGCGACATCGTGTTCCAGCCCGACGCACTGCCCGAGCCGGTGGCGCGCACGCCGCTGTCCTCCACCGAAAAAAATTCACTGCTGCGTTATGGCGTCGACGAACCGTTGCTGTTCGTCGGCCACTACTGGCGCAGCGGCAAACCAGCGCCGATCCGCGACAACCTTGCCTGCCTGGACTACAGCGCGGTGCTGTACGGCAAGCTGGTGGCGTATCGCCTGGACCAGGAAACCCGCCTCGACCCGCGCAAGTTCGTGTGGGTCGATGTCGAGCGGCCGCAGGTGCTGAAATGAGCCCCTGCGCGACGCACATGCACTTTTGAGGAACCTCCATGGATGATTCGACGTTCGACCAACTGGAGGCCGCGCTGTCCGCTGCCCCCGGTAACGTCGCGCTGCTGACCCTGCTGCTCGGCGCCAGCCTTGAGCGTGGCGAGCACGAGCGCGGGCTCAAGCTGTTGCCTGCTGATCTGGAACACTTGCAAGACGCCTCTGCCTTGAAACTGGCGGCGGCCCAGTTGTTGCTGGCTGACGGCCAGGCGCAAAGAGCGCTGCCCCTGATTGAAGGTGACGATCCCGCAGCGCGTCTGCTCAAGGCGCGCGTGCTGGCGGCTTTGGAGCGCCTCAAGGAAGCCCAGGTGGAGTACCGCGCAGCGGTGGACGCCAACCCGGCCCTGGAAGACATGGCGCTGTGGCGCCGCTTGAATGTGTCGGTGGTGGATTTTCCGGGGGCCGAAGGCCGCCCGCGCTTGCGGGTGATCTCCAATGACGACACCGACCAGAGCGAAGTGGTGCGCCTGCTGGTGCCGGAAAACGAAACCCTGACCTTCGACGACATTGGCGGCCTGGATGAGCTGAAAAAGACCATCCACAAGAAGATCATCCTGCCGTACCAGAAGCCGGGGCTGTTCCAGCGCTTTCGCAAGAAAGTCGGCGGCGGCGTGCTGCTGTACGGTCCGCCGGGTTGCGGCAAGACCATGCTCGCCCGCGCCACGGCCGGGGAGTGCAAGGCGACGTTTTTCAACGTGGCAATTTCCGACGTGCTGGACATGTACATCGGCGAGTCCGAGCGCAAGTTGCATGCGCTGTTCGAACAAGCGCGGGCCCAGGCGCCGGCGGTGATGTTTTTCGACGAGGTGGAAGCCCTGGGCGGTAAACGCTCCAACACCCGCGAGTCCACGTCGTCCAAGCTGGTCAGTCAGTTCCTCTCCGAGATGGACGGCTTTACCAACGACAACCACGGCGTGCTGATCCTGGCCGCGACCAACGTACCGTGGTCGGTGGATTCGGCGTTCCGTCGCCCCGGTCGTTTTGACCGCGTGCTGTTTGTGCCGCCACCGGATCGCCCCGCGCGGGAAAGCATGCTCAAGTCGATGATGAAAGGCCGACCGATGGCCGACGATATCGACTTCGCCTTTCTCGCCAAGAATACCTCGGGCTTCTCCGGCGCCGACCTCAGTGAACTGGTGGAAACCGCCGCCGATGAGGCGATTGAAGCGTCCATCGAGAGTGGCGCCGAGCAGTCCATCTGCGACCGGCATTTCAAGGCAGCCTTGAAAGACGTGCGCGCCACCACCCTGGAATGGCTGACCACCGCGCGCAACTACGCGCGCTACGCCAACGAAGGCAACCAGTACGACGAAGTGCTGGCGTTCCTCGACAAACACGGGAAGGGCCGCTGATGGCGCAGTACGGTGGTTATCGCATCGAAGATGAACCGCGTCCGGGGGCCTTGGCCAAGTTTGCGGTTTCGCCCTTCTGGCCGCTGCTGGGCCTGATGCTGGGCGGCGCCTGGCTGGGCTTGCCGTGGTTCGTGTTCAACTCGATTGCGGTCGGCAGCCCGACGCGGGTGCGCGAGTGGATACTTGCCGGCGTGGCGCTGGTGGGCAGCATCGTGATCGGTTTTGCATTGCTGCAACTGGTGGGCGCCGGTTATATCCAGACCCCGGCCGAGATTCAGTACGCCTTGCTGGTGCTGGTGGTGTGGAAACTCACCATCGGCTACCTGCTGTACATGCAGCAAAACGCGACCATTGAGATTTACCAGTATTACGGCGGCGAGCTGAACCGCTTTGGTCTGCCCTTGGCGTTAATTGGTGGCTTCGTGCTTAAAGGCATGGTCGTCAAATGGCTGCCGTACACCCTGTGGTATCTGGTGGTGAGCTGATGAATACCGACTATCTGCTGCAACTGGCTTACCAACGCCTGCAAGCCGACCACAACGACGGCGCCATTGATGCCCTGCGCCAATTGCTCGCCAGCGATCCGCATTCGGCCGAGGCCCATGCCTTGCTGGCGATCTGCTTGATGAACATGCGCCGGGTGCATGCCGCCAAGCGCGAAGTGCAGTTGGCGCTGGTTTGCGACGCGCAATTGCCGTTGGCCCACTATGCCGCCGCCCAAGTGGCGATTGCCCAGCGCAAATTCAAGCTGGCCCAGGAGCATGTGAACCAACTGTTGGACATGGAGCCGCTCAACCCGGTCAACTACCGCTGCCTGGCCGACCTGTATCAACTCACCGGCCGCCTGGCGCAGAGCCGCGAGCCGTTGGAAAAGGCCCTGGAACTCGGCCCGGACGATCCGGCGAACCTGGTGGCCATGGCGCAGTTCCATCGCGCCAGCGCCCATTGGGACCAGGCCTACCAGTTTGCCCGCCAGGCGTTGCAGGCCGATCCATCGAACGCCGCCGCCGTGGTGGTGCTCGGCCACCTGTTGCTGCGTGAAGGCGACCTCAACGGCGCCCGCGAGCATGCGATCTGGGCCCTGCAGGAAAACCCCAGCAACGTCTCCGCGCTGCACTTGCTCACGGCCGTCAAGGCGCGCAGCAATGTGTTTCTCGGCACGTGGTGGCGCTTCAACAGCTGGATGAACGAGCGCAGCGCCACCGGCGCCATTGTTCTGCTGCTGCTGATGTTTGTGGTCTACCGTGTAGTGGTCATTACCCTCACGGCCCAGGGCTATCCGCAGGCGGCCGAGATGATCAATTGGCTGTGGCTGGCCTTTGCCGCGTATACCTTTGCCGCGCCGCAGATTTTCCGGCGCTTGCTCGACAAGGAGCTTGTCCAGGTCAAGCTCTCCAAGGATTTTTGACGGGCCAGGCCCCGTCGCCCATGCACTCGCTGAACCAGCGACCGTTACCAGAGGTTGTCTACATGTCGTCTTTTTTTGAAATGATCGAAAACATCACCCCGGACATCTACGAGAGCCTCAAGCTCGCCGTAGAAATCGGCAAGTGGTCCGATGGCCGCAAGCTCACCGCCGAGCAGCGCGAGCTGTCCCTGCAAGCGATGATCGCCTGGGAACTCCAGAACCTGCCGGAAGAACAGCGCACGGGCTACATGGGCCCGCAGGAATGTGCGTCCAAATCCGAGCCGGTGGCGAACATTCTGTTCAAGTCGGATGCGATCCATTGATTGAAATTGGTCGCGGTGCAGTCAGCAAAATGTCGGCGCAACTCGGTGAGCCGACCGTTCAATATGCGTTTCGCCTGGGCGACACCGAGGTGCCGGTCAATCCATTGATCGGTACTCATATTCGCCTGGAGTACCTCGGTGCCATCCATTGCAGCCATTGCGGCCGCAAGACCAAGACCAGCTTCAGCCAGGGGTATTGCTACCCGTGCATGACCAAGCTGGCCCAGTGCGACCTGTGCATCATGAGCCCCGAGCGTTGCCATTACGACGCCGGCACCTGCCGTGATCCAGGCTGGGGCGAGCAGTTTTGCATGACTGATCATGTGGTCTACCTGGCCAACTCGTCGGGCATCAAGGTCGGTATCACCCGCGCTACCCAGCTGCCCACGCGCTGGCTGGACCAGGGTGCGAGCCAGGCGTTGCCGATCATGCGTGTGGCCACGCGCCAGCAGTCCGGCTTCGTCGAGGACGTGCTGCGCAGCCAGGTGGCCGACAAGACCAACTGGCGTGCGTTGCTCAAGGGTGACGCGGCGAAGGTGGACCTCAAGCACGTGCGCGATGAGCTGTTCGCCTCCTGCGCCGAGGGGCTGGAAAACTTGCAGGAACGCTTTGGCCTGCAAGCCATCCAACCAGTGACCGACATCGAGCCGATTGAGATTCGCTACCCGGTGGAGCAGTATCCGGCCAAGATCGTCAGCTTCAACCTGGACAAGAACCCGATTGCCGAAGGCACGCTGCTGGGGATCAAGGGCCAATACCTGATCTTCGACACCGGCGTTATCAATATTCGCAAGTACACGGCCTATCAGCTCGCCGTGCATCAGTAGAAGGATGCCACCCATGCGCACCGAACAACCGAAGATGATTTACCTGAAGGACTATCAGGCGCCGGACTACCTGATCGACGAGACGCACCTGACCTTCGAGTTGTTCGAGGACCACAGCCTGGTCCACGCGCAACTGGTGATGCGCCGTAACCCCGAGCGTGGCGCTGGCTTGCCGCCGTTGGTACTCGATGGCCAACAGTTGGAGCTGTTGAGCGTTAACCTGGCCGACCAGGAGTTGACTGGCACTGACTACCAGTTGACTGACAGCCACCTGACCGTGCACCCCAAGAGCGACACGTTCACCCTCGACACCACGGTCAAGATCCACCCGGAAACCAACACCGCCCTGGAAGGCCTGTACAAATCCAGCGGCATGTTCTGCACCCAGTGCGAGGCCGAAGGTTTCCGCAAGATCACCTATTACCTCGACCGCCCGGACGTGATGAGCACGTTCACCACCACGGTGATCGCCGAGCAGCACAGCTACCCGGTGCTGCTGTCCAACGGCAACCCGATTGCCAGCGGCCCCGGTGAAGACGGCCGCCACTGGGCGACCTGGGAAGACCCGTTCAAGAAGCCGGCCTATCTGTTTGCCCTGGTGGCCGGGGATTTGTGGTGCGTCGAAGACAGCTTCACCACCATGACCCAGCGCGAAGTGGCGCTGCGCATCTACGTCGAGCCAGAAAACATCGACAAGTGCCAGCACGCCATGACCAGCCTGAAAAAATCCATGCGCTGGGACGAAGAAACCTACGGCCGCGAGTACGACCTCGATATCTTCATGATCGTCGCGGTGAACGACTTCAACATGGGCGCCATGGAGAACAAGGGCCTTAATATCTTCAACTCCAGCGCCGTGCTGGCCCGTGCCGAAACCGCCACCGACGCCGCGCACCAGCGTGTCGAGGCCATCGTCGCCCACGAATACTTCCACAACTGGTCGGGCAACCGCGTGACCTGCCGCGACTGGTTCCAGCTGTCGCTCAAGGAAGGCTTTACCGTGTTCCGCGATTCGGGCTTCTCGGCCGACATGAACTCGGCCACGGTCAAGCGCATCCAGGACGTGGCGTACCTGCGGACCCACCAGTTCGCCGAAGACGCCGGCCCGATGGCCCACGCGGTGCGCCCGGACAGCTTTATCGAGATCTCCAACTTCTACACCCTGACCGTGTACGAAAAGGGCTCGGAAGTGGTCGGCATGATCCACACCTTGCTCGGTGCCGAAGGCTTCCGTAAAGGCAGCGATCTGTATTTTGAGCGCCACGACGGCCAGGCCGTGACCTGCGACGATTTCATCAAGGCCATGGAAGACGCCAACGGCGCTGACCTGAGCCAGTTCAAACGCTGGTACAGCCAGGCCGGTACGCCACGTCTGGCGGTAAGCGAGTCCTACGACGCGGCGGCCAAGACCTACAGCCTGACCTTCCGCCAGAGCTGCCCGGCCACCCCGGACAAGGTCGAGAAACTGCCGTTCGTGATTCCGGTCGAACTGGGCTTGCTGGACGGGCAGGGCGCCGGCATCGCCTTGCGCCTCGCCGGTGAGGCGGCGGCGGGTGCCACGTCCCGCGTGATTTCGGTAACAGAAGCCGAGCAGACCTTCACCTTTGTCGACATCGCAGAACAGCCGCTGCCATCGCTGCTGCGCGGCTTCTCGGCGCCGGTGAAACTGAGCTTCCCGTACAACCGCGATCAGCTGATGTTCCTGATGCAGCACGACAGCGATGGCTTCAATCGCTGGGATGCCGGCCAGCAACTGTCGGTGCAGGTGTTGCAGGAACTGATTGGCCAGCATCAGGCGGGCCAGGCGTTGAAGATGGATCAGCGCCTGATCGACGCGCTGCGCACGGTACTGAGCGACGAAAGACTGGACCAGGCCATGGTCGCGGAGATGCTCTCGCTGCCGGGCGAAGCCTACCTGACGGAAATCAGCGAAGTGGCCGATGTGGATGCAATCCACGCCGCCCGCGAATTTGCGCGCAAGCAACTGGCCGACCACCTGTTCGAAGGGCTGTGGTTGCGTTATCAGGCCAATCGCGAGCTGTCCAAGCAAACCCCTTATGTGGCCGCGGCCCAGCACTTTGCCCGGCGCGCCTTGCAGAACATCGCGTTGTCGTACCTGATGCTCAGCGGCAAGCCTGAGGTATTGGCGGCGACCCTGGAGCAGTTCGACAGCAGCGACAACATGACCGAGCGCCTGACCGCGCTGGCAGTGCTGGTGAACTCGCCGTTCGAGGCGGAAAAAGCCCAGGCGTTGGCGGTGTTTGCCGAGAACTTCAAGGACAACCCGTTGGTCATGGATCAGTGGTTCAGCGTGCAGGCCGGCAGCAACTTGCCGGGCGGGCTGGCGCGGGTGCAGGCGTTGATGGAGCACCCGGCATTCACGCTCAAGAACCCCAACAAGGTGCGTGCCCTGATCGGCGCCTTCGCCGGGCAGAACCTGATCAACTTCCATGCGGCGGATGGCTCCGGCTACCGCTTCCTGGCGGACCTGGTGATCCAGCTGAATGGCTTCAACCCGCAGATCGCGTCGCGCCAATTGGCGCCGTTGACCCGCTGGCGCAAATACGACAGCGCGCGGCAGGCGCTGATGAAGGCCGAGCTGGAGCGCATTCGTGGCTCGGGCGAGCTGTCGAGCGATGTGTTTGAGGTGGTCAGCAAGAGCCTGGCATAACAGGCAATGAACAACCTGTGGCGAGGGGGGCAAGCTTCCTCGCCACACGTGTCCTTCCCTCAACTGATTGGTACTCATCTGATCAGTCCTTTTCCTGCTGACGTTTACTGACAGTAGGCTCTGCTAAGCTGCCGCACTTTTCCTTTTTCGGCGGGATCAACGTGTCGCGTACCACTCGTCTACTGACCTTGTTGCAGGCCCTGCGGGGCAAGAAACGTCCGGTGACCGCTGCTGTGCTGGCGGCGCAGTTGGAAGTGTCCGAGCGCACGTTGTACCGTGATATCGCCGAGTTGACCGCCCTTGGCGCCCCCATCTTCGGTGAGGCCGGTGTCGGGTATGTGCTGCGCAGCGGGCTGTTTCTACCGCCCTTGATGCTCAACGCCGAGGAGACGGAGGCAGTGGTGCTGGGCTTGCGTTATGTGGATCAGCGTGGGGATGAGGTGTTGAGTCGGGCGGCAGCCAATGCGCTGGCCAAGATTGCCGATGTGCTCGACCCCGCCGCCCAGGAAGCCTTGCGCAACCCGACGCTGCTGCCTGGACCGCCAGGCTTCGGCTACCCGGAAAACCGCGTGCCCCTGAATGTGTTTCGTGAGGCTATCCGCAACCAGGCCAAGCTGCATATCGACTACGCCGATGCCAGCCAGACCCAGAGCCAGCGGCTGGTCTGGCCGCTGGCCCTGGGTTTTCTCAATGAAGCACGCGTGATTGTGGCCTGGTGTGAATTGCGCGGCGCTTACCGCACCTTTCGTACCGACCGTGTGGCGAGCGCTCAAGCCCAAGGTGAAAGGTATCCGGGGCGGCGCAGTGATTGGCTGAGGGCCTGGCGCACGCTGATGGAGCAGAATGAGTCTGCACCGTTCACTCCTGACAAAAGCTGACACAGCCCTGGCTTAGCATGGCGCCATAAATCACCAAAAAAGGAGCTGTGTCATGCCCCAGTCTCAGTTGGCCCCGGCCATCCAGGCCTATATTGCGGCGACCAATACCCGCGACACCTCAGCGGTTGCCCAGTGGTTCGCCGACGATGCGAATGTGTTCGATGAGGGCGAGCACCAGGTCGGCCCCGCCGCGATTGCGCGCTGGATGGAGGACACTGCACGGCGTTACCAGCCGCGGGTCGAGGTGCTGAATGTGCAACACCGCACCGGTAAAGTGCTGGTGAGCAACGTGGTCTCCGGCAATTTCCCCGGCAGCCCGCTGGAGTTGCGCTACACCTTCCGCCTTAACGAGCAGGGCAAGATTTCACGGCTGGATATCTCGCTGTAGGTCATAATCGCGGGCATGACTTTCGACTCGCCCCTCGCTGCCTATCAACACGCCATCGCCCAACAAGGCTTCGTCGCCGACGACGCCCAGCGCCGGGCGGTGGATGCCCTGCAAGCCTGTCATGACGCCCTGCACCAAGGCCGCTCGCCGATCAACGGCGTGTACCTGTGGGGGCCCGTCGGGCGCGGCAAGACCTGGCTGATGGACCAGTTCTACCAGAGCCTGCGGGTGCCGGCGCGGCGGCAGCACTTTCATCACTTCATGGGTTGGGTGCATCAGCGCTCATTCCAGCTGACGGGCACCGCCGATCCTTTGCAGGCCCTGGCGCGGGAACTGAGCCAGGCAGTGCGTGTGCTGTGCTTTGACGAGTTGTTCGTCAATGACATTGGCGACGCGATCATCCTGGGTCGGTTGTTCCAGGTGATGTTCGAGGAGGGTGTGGTGATGGTCTGCACCTCCAACCAGCCGCCCGACCTCCTGTATGCCGAGGGTTTCAACCGCGACCGGTTTTTGCCGGGTATCGCAGCCATCAAGCAACATATGCGGGTCGTAGCGGTCGACGGCGTTGAGGACCACCGCCTGCATCCGGGTGTCGGCCTGCAGCGCTATTGGGTCAATCAACCCGAGGCGCTGGCGAATGTGTTCGGGCAACTGGCGCAGGGGCAGAGGGTGAGCCACGAGCCGGTCGTGGTCGGCCACCGCAGCATCGTGACGGTGCGCTCCAGTGACAGCGTGCTGTGGTGTCGTTATGCCGACCTGTGCGAGCAACCCTTGGCCGCGATGGACTTCATGCTGCTGTGTGATCGCTTCAAGGCAATCTTGCTCGGCGACGTGCCTGACCTGAGTGCGCAGCAGCGCCCTGGCCGGATCGCCCGAGGCACCGAAGACGGCGCCGAGCGGGTAGTGGCGGGTGATCGCGAATTGCCGCAGTTGTCCGTGCATGATGACAGCGTACGTCGGTTTATCGCCCTGGTGGACGAGTGCTACGACCGCAAGGTGCCCCTGTTCATTGAGGCACGCGTGCCGCTGGAGCGCCTCTATACCGAGGGCTACCTGGCGTTTCCCTTCCGCCGTACCCTCAGTCGCCTGCAGGAAATGCAGCTGGAACGTTTCGGCGCGGCGTTGTAAGACCCGGCAAGGCTTGCCTGGCGCTGTTTCCCGCGCATACCGTGCGCACTTCAGGCAGATATTTGTAGTTAATCTCCTTCATCTACCGCCGACTCCGCGCTTACAATCGTGCCCCTCAAAGGGAGCCGGTTCCCTTGTTGTCGTGATCGAGGAAGGCAATGGAAACCTCAGATATCCTGGTGCTGCAAGCCAGCTACACCAACCCCGTGCACGCTGAAGCCATAGGCCACGTGCTGAACCACTACGCCAAAGACCCGATGGGCGGTGGCCATAGCCTGCCCGCTGACCTGTTGGAGCAACTGCCGGCAGAACTGGCAAAACGCCCGCACGCCTTCAGTGTTCTCGCGTTTGTCGGCGGTGTGCCGGCAGGGCTGGTGAATTGTTTTGAGGGGTTCTCCACCTTTGCCTGCCGGCCACTGGTCAATATTCATGACGTGGCGGTGATGAATGATTTTCGCGGCCTGGGCCTGAGTCAGAAAATGCTGCAGAAGGTCGAGGAAATTGCCCGCCAGCGTGGCTGCTGCAAAATCACGCTTGAGGTGCTTGAGGGTAATGCTGTCGCCCAGTCGGCGTATCGAAAGTTCGGTTTTGATGATTCGAAGTTTGATCCAGTCCATGGCCGCATGTTGTTCTGGAACAAACCGCTTCAATAAATAACAGGCAAAAAAAGGGCGCCATTAAATGGCGCCCAATAAACCATTGGCCAATGGAGCGGAATGGCCATGGGTGTTGCGGATTAACTAAACATTAATTAACTCTTCGGTTGTTCCTGATCGGTGGTGCTGGTCTTTGACGTCTTGCCGTCGGCGGAAGCGGTTTGTTCATTTGTGCCGTGAACGCTCTGCTGGGTGAAGGTGAAGTTGTTGTAGTACTCCTTCATCCGCTCGGAGCCATCCTCTGCAAACGCGGCGGCGGAGGCCAGGGTCATCAGGCTGGCAAGCATCAAGGTCGAGAGTTTCATCGGGGTATTCTCATTAAGTGTGATCGATTTATCCGTTCTGTCCTTGAGCAGATTCTTGGGGCGATTGTGGAGTGATCTTATTAAGTGGGAATTAACCCGAGCAATATCCGAAGTTAACGATTTGGTTAACTTCGGATGGGGGGCTTTAAAGTTTCCAGTCCAGCGCGAGGGTAATGGAGCGTGGATCACCCCAGTACACGCCGTTATAGAAGCCGACACGCTCGTAATATTTTTTATCAAACAAATTGTTGACGTTAAGCGACGCTGAAACGTGTTCGTCGAACTGATAGCGGGACATCAGGTTGACCACGGTGTAGGCCTGCTGCGTAATTTTTGCCCGGGTGGTGATCATGTCGCCGTCGCTGTCGCGCTCACCGGTCGGTCGATTGCTGAAGTCGTAGATATCGCTCTGCCAGTTCACTGCGCCGCCCACGGTCAGGTTGCGCCATGCGCCCGGCATCCGGTAAGCGCTGGACACCTTCAGCAGGTTCAGCGGTTGCCCGGTGTTGTTGCGTTTGCCAGAGCCGTTCACTGAATGGGTGTAGGTGTAGCCGGCCGTGAGGTTCCAGTCGGGCATGATTTCCCCGGACGCTTCCAGTTCGAAGCCGTTCACCTTGTTGCCTTTGCCGCCTGACTTGTAGTACTCCTCGCCGGTCGCTGGGTTGCGTGGGACGGTGTAGTCGCGCTCGGCAACGTTGTCCTGGGTGCTCCAGAAATACGCTGCCGCCAGGTTCAGGCGCTCTTGCAGCACGCTGCCCTTGATGCCGACCTCGTAGTTGCTGCCCACCACCGGCTCAAGGTATTTCTTGTTGGCATCCTTTAGGCTTTGGGGTTTGAAAATATCGGTATAGCTGGCGTAGACGGTGTACTCCGGCGAGATGTCGTACAGCAGCCCGGCGTAGGGAGTCCACATGTCATTGTGGGTCTGGCTGGTTTTGCCGGCGGCAGTCAGTCGGTCGTTGTCATCGTAATCAGGAGCGGCGCTTTTCAGTTCCCAACTGCCATAGCGGCTGCCCAGCACCGCATGCAGGCGGTCGGTGAGGCTCAGTCGCGTGGCCAGGTAGCCGGCCTTCTGTTGCTTGCTGCTGTGTTCGCCTTTGAGGTCGGTGACGGTGTCGCCGAACTTGGCGATCGCACCCATGTATTTCCAGTCTTCAATGCTGTAGTAGCCAGCGGGAATGTTGTCGCGCATAAACGGCGAACTATCGCGTTGCGCGGCCTCGCCATAGCCCATCATCAGCGCGTGTTCGCGGCCCAGTAATTGATAGCTGCCGGCCAGGTTGAGGTCGATGGCCTCCATGCGCGAAGTGCCGCGCATGTGGCTGGCCCAGGCGGCCATGCCGCTGCGGTCGTCGTTGGGGAAGCCTGAGCCGCCGTAGTAGACCTTGCCATCTGTGTCGCTCTGGCGATGGGTGTAGGCGGCCTTAATATGCCAATCGCCGCCCAGGCGATGGTCAAGGGTGGCGAAGGTAGTCTTGTCCGTCAGCGGCCAGGAACTCCAGTGCGCCGCCATATTGGTGGAGCGCGACAGCCCGGCCTTGCCGCCCTGGCTGTTCCAATAGGGCACGGTGCCCCAGGAAGTGCCCTGGACTTGTTTGTTCTGGTAATCGAAACCTACAGCCAGCACGGTGTCGTCTGACAGATCGCCTTCGAGAATGCCGTAGCCGACCGCCCGCTGCAGCCCATAGTTGTCACGGAAGGATTGGCTGTCGCGGTAAGCCAGCACCGTGCGTCCGCGCAACTTGCCGTCGAACGCCAGCGGGCCGCCCACGTCCACGTAGCTGTAGTAGTTGTCATGGCTACCTGCGCTGATGCCGGTTTTCGCCTGCCATTGGGCGGTGGGGCGTTTGCGCACCATATTGATGGTGGCCGAAGGGTCGCCGGCACCTGTGGTCAAGCCCGTAGCGCCGCGCACGACCTCGATATGGTCGTAGATGATGGTGTCGGCGTCAGACTTCATGTAACCGAAGGTGTTGAGCATCCCGTCAACCTGATAATTGGTGATGCCATAACCCCGGGCCGAATAGGACACACGGTCAGAGTCATTGTGCTGCACGTTGATACCGGTGGTCTGGCGCAGCACGTCGGTCAAGGTATTGAGATTGAAATCATCCATCTGCTGGCGCGTGATCACCGAGATCGATTGCGGGGTTTCCTTGACGGACAGGTTGAGGCGGGTGGCGGTGCTCATCGAGCCGGTGGTGTAGGCCCCGGTGTGTTCGGTGGTGGCGCCGAGGCCATCGGCAGTGACCCGGGTGGCGCCGAGTTCGAGCGGGGTCTGTTCGGGGGCTGTTTCAGCCAGCAGCTCCGGGCTCAATGCGGCGCTGCACAGGCCAAGCGTGAAGGTCATGGAACGGGTAAAGGGCGCTAACATCGCGGAGGACTCCTTGTCGTCTTTGCGGCCACCCCGGAAAGGGAAGGTCTTGGCTCAAAGACGAAAGGAGGGGAGGAACTTTAGGCTTAAACGAGAATGATTGTTATCTTTCTGTTACAAGGCCGGCGCTTCCTGAAGCACCACATTGGTCGGGTCAACCTTCTTCGGCTTGATCAGGCTGAAGTCGATCAAGGCTTTCTGCTGGCGCATATACGGATTGCCGATCAGCTGTGGGCGCGGTTTGAAGCTGTCGCTCACCAGGCTTTTGCTGCGGTCCAGTTCATTGAAGCTCAGCCCGGCCAGGTCGGCCCAGGTGTGAATCAGCTGTGAGCTGGTGTACGGGCGTTGCAGGTCGCTTGCGAAACTCCAGTCGTGGGTTTCGCGCCATTTTGGCGAGGCGTAGGCCATGAAGGGAATGGTGTACATCGGCGCAGTCGGTTTGCCTTCGTTACGTCCCAGCGTGGCGTGGCCCGCGGAGTCGAATACGTCTTCGCCGTGGTCCGACAGGTACAGCAGGAAACCGTTTGGATCGGTCTTGGCGTAATCCTTGATCAGGCTCGACACCACGAAGTCGTTGTACAGCACCGCATTGTCGTAGCTGTTGTAGGTGGGCAATTGGTCATCGCTGATACCCGCCGGCACGCCTTGGCGATCAGTGAACGTGTCGAAGGTCGGCGGGTAGCGGTACTGGTAGCTCATGTGGGTGCCAAGCAGGTGCACCACGATGAACTTGCGTTCGGCCGGATCGGCCAGGGCCTTGGAGAAGGGCGCAAGGACGTCGCCGTCGTACTGGCGGGCGTTCTGGTTACGGTTGTTGTTCAGGTAGACCTGTTCGTCGGCCTGCTCGGAAAAGGTCGTGAGCATGGTGTTGCGCTTGGTCATGGTCTGCTGGTTGGTGATCCAGTAGGTCTTGTAGCCGGCCTGTTTCATCACGCTGACAATCGACGGCGTTTTCAGGTACAGGTCCGGGTTCTCCTCGTCGGCAAACGTCAGCACCTGTTGCAGCGCTTCGATGGTATAGGGGCGCGGGGTGATGACGTTGTCGAACACGGCCAATTGGTCGCGCAGCTTGTCCAGTTCCGGCGTGGTGTTGCGCGGGTAGCCATAAAGGCTCATGCGCTGGCGGTTGGTGGACTCGCCGATGACCAGCACCAGGGTCGAAGGCTGGCCGGCCATGGTGTCCTTGAGATTGGTCAGGGGCGGGATCTGGCTGGCGCTGTCGAGCATGCCTTGCATGTTGTCGAGTTGTTCGGTGTAGCGCCGATAGGCAACGATCATCTGCCAAGGCACGGCAGGCTCGATGCGCGATTCGAAGCGGTCGATTGCGTCGTCCATCGTGTCGCTGCGGGCGATCTGTTTGACCAGCGGGTAACCGATAATGGCCACCAGGATCGCAGTTGCCGCCACCAGGGCCTGGCCGCGTGGCAGGTACACGGGGCGCACTCGGGTCCACAGGAAAATCGCCACGGCGGTATGGGCAATAAATGCCAGCACGATCCACCAGGCGAAGTACTGGGTGGCGTACTCGCCCGCTTCAGAGATGTTCGATTCGAACATGATGAAGATGACGCTTTGGGAGAATTCCTGCTGGTAAATGAAGAAATAGCCCAGGCTGGCCATGGAGCAGGCCCACAGCACCACACCGATCAGGGCGGCAAGCAGGCGCGTACGGCGCGGGAAAACGAGCAGGGGGGCAAGCCACAATGCGCTCATGAAGAACGCTTGGCGAAAACCACTGAAGCCGGACGTGCCGCTGAGTTGAATCAGCAGCTGGGTGATACCGGAGAAGTACCAGAAAAACAGGAATAACCAGCCAAGACCGGCCCAATCAAAGCCTTTCGCAGACTTAGTGCTGCGTTCGAACAGTGCCATCCAGCGCTCCAACCCGGTAATTTTTCAGTCGCGCGCAGGGCTGCGCGCAACGGAGGCCACCCTTGCATGGGATGGCCCTTGGGGGCGGGAGTATCGGGAGGTGCGTGTGAAAACTTTGTGAGATTTTTGTAGCCGTTATCTTACAAAGTGATGACGGGGCTCAGCAGAGCGCAGGTTGCGCGCCGGAAGGCTGGTCCAGTTGGGCTTGAATGATATGAGCACGCAGGCGCATGACCTCGTGCTGCAACTGGTCGCGTTCGTCTTTCAACTGGCGCAGTTCATCGCGACGGAGCGTGACGTAGAGGGTCTGGGGAGGACGGGTCATCTGTGCAGTGCTCATTGCTTACCTCGCAAATAGCCGGTGTGTCGCGGTGTGCCAGAACGCTTGAGTCGAGGTTCTCGGCATCAGTCGGAAGCAATTCTGAATTCTTTTTCAGTGCAATGGAACTTTTTTATTTTTGGCGGTCGTGTGACTTTTGCTGGCGTGATGGTGAAACGATGGCAACATTTTCTCATGAAACTACATGGATCTGCCCCTGACTAACCCTCATTAGCCTCATTGCGCTATAAACTATGTCACACATTTATTTAGTAGTTAGGAGCATCAGCACATGCAACTGGGGATTATCGGACTAGGCCGCATGGGCGGGAATATTGCACGGCGCCTGATGCTCAATGGGCATTCCACCGTTGTTTTCGACCGTAACGAAGCATTTGTCAAAGGCTTGAGCGAGGAGGGCGCCACGGGCGTCGCCGACTTGAAAGCCCTGGTTGCCGGGCTGCAAAAGCCTCGCGCCGTGTGGGTGATGTTGCCGGCAGGCGACCCCACTGAAAACACCATCAATGAACTCAGTGAGCTGCTCGAAGACGGTGACGTGATCATCGATGGCGGCAACACCAACTATAAGGATGACGTTCGTCGCGGCAAGGCACTGGCGCAAAAGGGCCTGCACTACGTTGACGTCGGCACCTCCGGCGGCGTCTGGGGCCTGGAGCGCGGCTACTGCATGATGATCGGTGGCGACACCGAAACCGTACAGCGCCTCGACCCGATCTTCGCCGCCCTGGCGCCGGGCCTGGGCAGCATCCCACGCACCAAGGATCGTTCGGCAACCGCTGACAAACGCGCCGAGCAGGGCTACATCCACGCCGGCCCGGCGGGTTCCGGGCATTTCGTCAAGATGATCCACAACGGCATCGAGTACGGGATGATGCAGGCCTTCGCCGAAGGTTTTGACATCCTCAAGACCAAAAACTCGGACAACCTGCCCGAAGACCAGCGTTTCGACCTCAACGTGGCCGATATCGCCGAAGTCTGGCGCCGTGGCAGTGTGGTCTCGTCCTGGCTGCTCGACCTGACCGCCGACGCCCTGGCCACCGACCCGAAACTCGACGGCTACTCCGGTTCCGTTGCCGACAGTGGCGAAGGCCGCTGGACCATCGAAGCCGCCATGGAACAAGCCGTGCCGGTACCGGTGCTGTCCACCTCGTTGTTTGCGCGGTTCCGTTCGCGCCAGCAGAGCACTTACGGTGACAAGATGCTGTCTGCCATGCGCTTCGGCTTTGGTGGTCACGTGGAGACTTCCAAAAAATGACCGCTAACGGCAAGAAACCCAAGGCCGAACCCGCTCCACCGACCACCTTGTTTCTGTTTGGCGCCCATGGCGACCTGGTCAAGCGCCTGCTCATGCCGGCGCTGTACAACCTCAGTCGTGATGGCCTGCTGGGCGATGGCTTGCGCATCGTGGGCGTTGATCACAACGCTATCAGCGATGCCGACTTCGCCAAGAAGCTGGAGGATTTCATTCGCACCGAGGCCGCAAGCAAGGTCAAGGGCAATGCGGACAATGCGTTGGACCCGGACTTGTGGGCGCAGTTGGCCAAAGGTATCAGCTACGTCGAGGGTGATTTCCTCGACGACAGCACCTACGCCGACATCGGCAAGAAAATCGCCGACAGCGGCACCGGCAATGCGGTGTTCTACCTGGCCACCGCGCCGCGCTTCTTCAGTGAAGTGGTGCAGCGCCTGGGCAGTGCCGGATTGTTGACGGAGACTGACGACAGCTTCCGACGTGTGGTGATCGAAAAGCCGTTTGGCTCCGACCTCGCCACCGCCGAAGCACTGAACGCCAGCCTGCTCAAGGTGATGAGCGAGAAGCAGATCTACCGCATCGACCATTACCTGGGTAAGGAAACCGTACAGAACATCTTGATCAGCCGTTTTTCCAATGTGCTGTTCGAGGCGTTCTGGAACAACCATTACATTGATCATGTGCAAATCACCGCCGCCGAAACCGTTGGCGTGGAAACCCGAGGCAACTTCTTCGAAAAAACCGGCACCCTGCGCGACATGGTGCCCAACCACCTGTTCCAGCTGCTGGCGATGGTAGCCATGGAGCCGCCAGCGGCCTTTGGCGCCGACGCGGTGCGCGGTGAAAAGGCCAAGGTGATCGGTGCGGTACGGCCGTGGTCCCTGGAAGATGCACGGGCCAACTCGGTGCGCGGGCAGTACACAGCGGGCGAAATCGGCGGCAAGCAGATGCCTGGCTACCGCGAAGAAGCCAACGTCGCGCCCGACAGCAGCACCGAGACGTTCGTTGCCCTCAAAGTGATGATCGACAACTGGCGCTGGGTCGGCGTGCCGTTCTATCTGCGAACCGGCAAGCGCATGAGCGTGCGTGACACCGAAATCGTGATCTGCTTCAAACCGGCGCCGTATGCGCAGTTTCGCGACACCGAGGTCGATGAACTCAAGCCCACCTACCTGAAAATCCAGATCCAGCCCAATGAAGGCATGTGGTTCGACCTGCTGGCGAAAAAGCCTGGGCCGACCTTGGATATGGCCAATATCCAATTGGGTTTTGCCTACAAGGACTTCTTCGCGATGCAGCCGTCGACCGGGTACGAAACCCTGATCTACGACTGCATGACGGGTGATCAGACCTTGTTCCAGCGGGCCGACAATATCGAGAACGGCTGGCGTGCGGTACAGCCATTCCTCGATGCGTGGAAGGAAGATGATGGGATCCAGGCTTACAAGGCCGGTGAGGATGGTCCTGCGGCGGCAGATGCGTTGCTGGCCCGCGATGGTCGCACGTGGCATCGCCTCGGATGAGTGATGCGGCGATTCATCCCATCCGTTTTATCCTCAGCGACGTGGACGGCACGTTGCTGCACCCGGACCACAGTCTTAGCCAGCGCACGTTTGATGCGGTCAGTGCGTTGCGCGAGGCCGGGGTGTTTTTCAGCCTGGCCAGCGGTCGACCACCCAAAGCCATGCTGCACCTGATCGAGACCTTCGGGATCGATGTGCCGGTGGCCGGTTTTAATGGCGGCACCTTGATCAACCCGGATGGCAGCATTCTGGTTGCCCACCACCTGCCGGCCGAGGCGGCACTGGTGACCTTGGCGATGTTCTCGGTCGAGCCGGACGTGGAAGCGTGGGTATTTGCCGACGGTTACTGGCTGCGGCGCGGCCCGCCGGGACCGGTGGAACCGCGAGAAACCCGTGGCCTGGGGTATGGGCCGGTAGAGGTGGAGAGTTTCGAGCCTTATTTGGATCGGATCGACAAGATCGTCGCCGCGAGTAACAACTCACAGTTACTGGTGGAACTGGAAGCGCGTTTACAGCCCAAGGTGCAAGGCCTGGCGCAAGTATCGCGTTCGCAACCGATTTATCTGGATGTGACGGCCATGCTGGCCAATAAAGGTGAGGCCTTGAAGACCCTGGCGGCGCATCTTGGGGTGCCGCTGGAGCAGACGGCGGCCATCGGTGATGGGGGTAATGACCCGGCGATGTTTCATGTGGCCGGACTATCGATTGCCATGGGGCAGGCGGAAGAAACCGTCAAGCGCCAGGCCAATGTGGTCACCGGTAGTAATATCGATGACGGCGCTGCAGAGGCAATCGAGCGGTTTATTCTCGCTGCGCAATAAAAGTGTCTTAACTTAAATCAGCCAACTTCCGATCAGTGTTTTGCAGTGATCGGAAGTTGGCGTAGCGACTTACTTCGGCATGGCCCACGACTGCAACTGGTAGCCATCTTTGTCGAGTTCGGCGCGGGCCTGCAACAGCAAGTCTTCCAATTGCACCGGGTCGCTGTAGGTGTTCGACGACAATTGTTTGCTGCCGATACGGGTATTGGTACGGTCGACGACGCTCAGGCTCAGGGCGCCATTGCCATCGTGCCAGGCCACGCACTGAAAGGGCTGGAAAGCACGGTCTGCGATCAAAAGAGCTTCGTTGATGCGGAGCGGGGCGTTCATGTGGGTCTCTCTCTAAATGCCCATTCAAGTGAGTACCGGCGGTTGGGCTGACCGTGCGGCGGGTTACTTGTACTGATGCACGATGACGGGGTACGGGTCACATGTTAGAGCAACAAATTTCAACCTTTCCTGATTAACGTCATGTAAGCAGCTGTTTTGAAAGCTGAATGAAGGTTTTAGCGTTACATAACTTTTTTGCCGAAACCCGCAGATGCTGGCTTTTTGCTCGCACTTATAGCGAAACGGTACAAGGCCTGTGTCAAGATTTTGCTAGTGTTAGCGCTGGACGTCACAAGCTATTGTTTATAAATAACTTTGTCGCCACTAACCAACAATTTTGACGCCAAGGAATAGTCATGGTTGTTACACCTGCGCAACGCCGCTTGCTCGTGGTCGACCCGTGTGATGACTGCCATGGGCTATTGCCCGGTTTGCGCACCGCCGGTTGGGAGGTGGACAGCTGTGCGTTGGAGGCGGTAGGCGACCGGTCTTGTGACGTGGGTTTGCTACGCTTGCAGCCCTATCACCTGGAACGTCCGGAAGCGGTCAAGGAGCTGATTAGCCGCAGCGGCACCGAGTGGATCGCAGTGCTTAGCCAGGACGTCCTGCGCTTGCAGAATGTCGGTGATTTTGTCTGCGAATGGTTTTTTGACTTTCATACCTTGCCGTTTGACGTGTCTCGGGTCCAAGTCACCTTGGGGCGTGCATTCGGCATGGCGCGCTTGCGCGGCAAGGGCAACACCCCGGTGGATGAGGGGCATGAACTGCTCGGTGACAGCCGACCGATTCGTGAGTTGCGCAAACTCCTGTCCAAACTGGCGCCCACCGAATCCCCGGTATTGATCCGGGGCGACAGTGGCACCGGCAAGGAACTGGTGGCCAAGACCCTGCATCGCCAGTCCCAGCGCCATGCCAAGCCCTTTGTCGCGATCAACTGCGGCGCGATCCCGGAACACCTGATCCAATCCGAATTGTTCGGCCATGAAAAAGGCGCGTTCACCGGCGCCCATCAGCGCAAGGTCGGTCGCATCGAAGCGGCGAACGGCGGCACCTTGTTCCTTGATGAAATCGGCGATCTACCCATGGAGCTGCAAGCCAACCTGCTGCGGTTTCTCCAGGAAAAACAGGTCGAGCGCGTCGGCGGCAGCCAACCCATCCCCGTGGACGTGCGGGTGTTGGCCGCGACCCACGTCGACCTTGAGGCCGCCGTGGCCCAGGGCCGCTTCCGTGAAGACTTGTACTACCGACTCAACGTGTTGCAAGTCATCACCGCGCCGCTGCGCGAGCGCCATGGCGACGTCGCGATGCTCGCCAACCACTTCGCGCGCTTTTACAGCCAGGAAACTGGCCGTCGCCCACGCAGTTTCAGCGAAGACGCGCTGGTCGCCATGGGCAAGCACCCGTGGCCTGGCAACGTGCGTGAATTGGCCAACCGCGTGCGCCGTGGCCTGGTACTCGCCGAAGGGCGGCAGATCGAAGCCGTTGATCTGGGATTGATCAGCGAACAGGCAATTTCGCCACCCCTGTCTACACTGGAAGACTACAAGCACCGCGCCGAACGCCAGGCGCTGTGCGATGTGCTCAACCGGCACAGCGACAACCTGAGCGTCGCGGCCCGCGTCCTGGGAATTTCCCGGCCAACGTTCTACCGGTTGCTGCACAAACACCAGATCCGCTAGGGCGGGTAAACCGAAAAGCCCCGCAACGACCCTTATCGTTGCGGGGCTTTTCCTTTTATTGCGCTGCTGCTCTGGCTCTGGCTCTTGATTTGGCTCTTGATCTTGATCTCAGGCGCCCCGTCAAACACGCTGGCCGAACGCAGGCTTGAATCCGTGGGTAACCCGGCAGGACGCCGGGTTAGCCGCACTGGGCCATGGATGGCCCATTGCGGCGGCCCACGGATTCAAGCCGGAGTGAGGGAACACCGAGCCTAGGCGAGGTGCCGAGTGTTGGGGCAAGAGCCCTTTGGTGGACTTGCTCCCTCAAAACGTACGCCATAAAGCGAGCGTTAAGCAGTTTGCTTCAGTTGCTTTGCGTAGTCATTAGGTGAGCTGTATCCCAGCGCCGAGTGCAGCCGTGTCGGGTTGTAAA